>CAZFPD010000078.1:0-3770 GCA_964521035.1 uncultured Candidatus Peribacteria bacterium | reverse complement strand
GATCTCCAGTGGAGCCATCTTCAAACATGATGCTATAATTAATTTGGTTTTATTTTGCATGAATTTGCTATTATTTCAAATCCTGTTTTAAATATGATGTTGAGTTTTTTGATATTTCGTGTTATAAAATCGGTATAAGAAATTTTATGTTTGTTGATTCTGCCAAAATTAAGGTAGAGGCTGGTAAGGGAGGAAATGGCTTGTGTTCTTTCTTGAGGCTTTTATATAATCCAAAGGGAGGCCCCGATGGAGGTGATGGGGGGCAAGGAGCTGCAATTTTTATTGAGGCTAATTCCAATTTAAACACTCTGTACGATTATAGGTCCCAGAAGCAGTTTAAGGCAGAAAATGGAGCTAATGGAGGCAAAAATAATAAGCGTGGTAAAAATGGAAAGGACCTTGTTTTGCAGGTTCCGGTCGGAACGCAGGTTTTGGATATGGATGGAAATTTGCTTTGTGATCTGAAGCAGACCAAGGCTCGTTTTTGTTTAGTAAAAGGCGGACGCGGTGGCTATGGAAACGCTCATTTTAAGGCTGCTACTCGTCAATCTCCTAAATTTGCAGAAAGAGGTGAGCAAGGGCAGTGTGTAGAATTTCAATTAGAGTTGATGTTGTTGGCTGATGTTGGTTTGGTGGGTAAGCCATCGGTAGGCAAATCTAGTTTGATTGCGAGTTTGACTTCTTGTAAGCCAAAAGTGGCTGAATATGAGTTTACAACTTTGGTGCCGAATTTGGGAGTTTTGGATCCAGCTAAATTTGGTATGCAGGCGGAATCTTTTGTAATAGCTGATGTGCCAGGTTTAATAGAAGGAGCTCATCAGGGTAAGGGTTTGGGTTTGCAATTTTTAAAACATATTAAAAGAACTTCTGCTTTGTTGATGGTATTAGATGCAGATAGCCTGGATTTGACCAAGGACATTCAGGTGATTTTACAAGAATTGGCAAGTTTTGAAAAAGGTTTAGATGAGCGAGTTAAGGCGATAGTTGTGAATAAGGTTGATTTAATTGATGAGCCTGCTCAAGCCTTGTTGGAAGAAGAGATTTGTAAGGCTTTTGCCTCTTATAAAGATAAACTGTTTTTTGTGTCGGCCGCAACTATGCAGGGTTTAAAGGAGCTTTTGGCATTTTTGTTGAGTTTGGATTTTCAATCTCAGGGCTTGTTGGATTTGTATGTGGATCCGTCAAATTCAGAAGAAAAACAGGAGTTTAAGGTGTATCAGCCTCATTTAGAGTCTAGTCCGAACACAGTCATAGTTAATTTTCAAAAAGAAGGACAGATAGAAGAATATGGAGAAACGGTTGCAATTAAGCATTTTACTGTGAGTGGCCCACGTTTGGAACAAATTGTGAATATGAGCGACCCAAATAATCATGAGGCGGACGCTAGAATTTATCATGTCTGTAAAAAGATGAAGGTTTTTGCTAAAATGGTAGCGTTGGGTGCCAAACCCGGCGATGAATTTACAATAGCAGATCGTAACTTTAAATATTATGGCTAAAACTATATGTGTGATTGGCTTAGGCAATCCGGGTGCAAAATACCAGAAGACTTGGCATAATTTAGGTTTTTTGGCTGTAGATTATCTGGCTCAGCGCTATGGAGTGAGTTTTGTAGATAAATCCAAGTTAAGAGCCCAAATTGCAGAAATTGTGATAGGAGGCACAAAGTTGATTTTGCTAAAACCGCAAACTTTTATGAATTTGAGTGGAGAGGCTGTGAATTTAGTTAAAAATTATTATGATTTAACTTTAGGTGATTTATTACTGGTTTTTGATGACTATGATTTGCCTTTTGCTAGCCATCGATTTCGAGAACAGGGGAGTGCGGGGACTCACAATGGTATGCGTTCTGTATTTGCTGTTTTGGGTTCGGATCAAATTCCACGCTTTAGAATAGGCTTTCAGCCTGAGCATGAGGTGGCGGATTTGGCGAGTTTTGTTTTGAGTCCAATTCCTAAGGCGGCGGAACCCGTTTTGTCCCAAGAGTTTGAGCACTTGTATACTTTCTTGGAGGAAAGGATGAAATAATCTTGCTTTTTTGCTAGAAAGTGTCTAGAATCTTAGAGTTAAAGTTAATTAATGATATTTTATGTATGCAGTAGTAGAGTTTGCAGGACATCAATATAAGGTTCAAAAAGGTGATGAATTAGTGATTAATCGTGTTGCAACCGAAGAAGGAAAAAAGTTTACTGTAGATACCGTGTTAGCAACTTTCTCTGAAGAAGGCAAGGATGCTAAGTTAGGTGCTCCGTATTTGAGCGGTGCCAAGGTAGAATTTAAGGTTATAGAACACGGCCTAGACGATAAAGTACGCGTGTTTAAGATGAAATCCAAAAAGCGTTATCGTGTGAACAAAGGTTTTCGCCAAGCCATTTCTAAGGTAGAGGTAGTGGCTGTAGCTTAGATTGAGTTTCGTTTCGTGTAAGTTTTAAAGAGGCTTTATTCGCCTCTTTATTTGTATGCTTTTTTATGTTATAATATTATATATATCAATTTTAATTTATGCGTGTTTTAATTAAAGAGTTGTTGGGTGATAATCTTGCTGAGACTGGTTCAACTGAAATTTTGGATGTTCAGCTCTTTCAAAAATATTTTGAGTCTTATGAAGGTGATTTGTTTACTAAGTTAAATAGCGTTTTGCCTAAACAAGCTTTAGATTTAAAAAAGTTAGAAAGCTTGGAACTGGAATCGGAAAAGCAGAAAATTATAGAAGATGCGTTCGAAGATTATTTGAGTTTTGTATCATTTGCTCTTGAGGGGCTTGATTCTGCTAAGCGTTCTGAGTTTGAATCTAAAACTTTTAAGAGAGATTATAAGTTGATGAAAATTTTATTACCAGAGATTGCGCAGGGCTGTGTTGAATATTCTGAATTAAAACAGGCTTTGTTTGATTTGAAATTAGATCATGTCAAAGAGAGTTTAAATGACTCGGTTTTAGATAATCCAGGCTTAAGTGATGAACAGTATGATGTGCTTAGTTTGGTTTTGGTAGATTTGCCAGAGAAAAGAGTGGAATTTGAGTCCTTATCTAAAGATTTAGAGAAGGTAAAGGAGTATTTTGACTTAGTGAGTGAATTAAAGAGTCAGCTGTTGCAGAAATTATCTGAAATGAGTTTGGATTCTTATGATTTGAAATTAATATCTGAATTAAATGCATGCCTGTTGTTAGAGCAAAAGATCATTTCAAGTTATCAAGAATTGCAGGACGATTTTAAGAGATTAGCAACTTACTTGGATAGAAATTCAGATGCTGTGCAAAAATTTTATTATAAAAGTAGTTTTTTGAAAAAGAGTACCCGAAATGATTTAGGTTATTTTGTGTATATGGAGGATGCTGTGTCTGATATTTTGAAGCAAGATTTAATTATTGATGATAAAGATTCCATGTTAGGAGGTGATAAGATAGATAATATGAAGTTAGCTAAGAGTTTATTAAAAAATCAATTGCTGCTTATGCTGGATCGTAAAACTTTTGCAGAAGTTTTTGCTTTGCCGGGGTTGCTATTTCCTGACTCACAAAAAATTGACCCAAGACTGTGGCCTTATTTGGATATTAGCACACAGGAAAAGGTGGATCGTTTTTTAGAGACTGATTTAGGTAATGATGTGCTTTTGATTATTACTAATAAATTGAGTTTGTCTGTTGAAAAGATTCCTTTTAAAATTAGCAAATATAGCTTAAAAAACCCTATTTTAGGCGGTGGGCGGAGTGTGACTGAAAGCCTAGATTCTTTAGATTTTGCTGGGGATTCAGTGTTTGCTAATGAATA
>CAZFPD010000077.1:0-3793 GCA_964521035.1 uncultured Candidatus Peribacteria bacterium | reverse complement strand
AAGTGCCGTTGAGCGTGGAATATCGCGTTTTAAGATATCGATTAGTGTTTGCTTGTGATTGCGACTAATTGCAAGATTTATGATTAGGCGATCTAGGTCTTGGGTTTGGATGCAGGCGCAAATTTGAGTAATGATTGTTGGATAAGAGCTGCTGGGAAGCCGGAGTGGAGGAAGATTATGGCTGAGATTGAGTAGGAGTTCGGCGAAGATATATTTGGCGAAATAGTCTTGGCTGAGTTTGGAAATAGGAGTTTCGGAGGAATTTTGTGGATTGGAGCTTGTTTGTGGGTTTTGGGTGGAGAAATTTTCTAGAGCAAGAGACAAATATGGATTTTGATAAAAATCTGGGAATACACAATAAGTTTGTAGAGAGTCGCTGGATTTTTTAAAATCAAAAGTTTGATTTGGATTGTGAGTAAATAGTTGCCCGGTGGCCTGGCCTTGGAGATAGCTTTTGGATTGAATTAATTTGTAAACAGCTTGTAGTTTGCGAAAAGTGTTTAAAATGTTTTGTAGTTCTTCTTGGTATGCTTGTTGTAATTCTATGGTAGTTATTTCTTCTGTAAATTGTTGGAGTAAGTAGTGTTGGTCACACATGATCTCAATATGCATTTCGCTTAATGAGCCTGGTGTAGGGTGAGTTTGGCAGTCTGTTTGTAGGAGTAGGTCGCTGGCTAAGACAAATAAAAATTGAGCAAAAAGCCCATAGTTGATTTCCTGAGTTTCTGTAAAATGGATGCGAAATAGTTCTAATTTGTTGATAAAACTCTCAAAGTCTGTGTTGCTAGAGATTAGTTTGAGTTTGGGATCGGCATAGCTTGGAAAATTATAAAAAAGACTGACAAAACTTTCAATTAAGGCTTTTTGGAGTACATCGGGAGTTAAAGACATGTCAGTAAATAGGCTTTGGTAAAAGCAGCCAGTTTCTTCTATGTTGAAGGGGAGAGTATTGCATATCTCTGTGCTAGCAAATTGGTATCCTGCTGCTTGGAAGTCAGAATATGGTAGGTAGTTTAATGGAATAGCAATGCCAATGGTTTCGCCGGGATTGCTTTGGGTTAAAATATGAAAAAGTTTGGATTGTAGGGCCTGGAAAATTTCTTGTCCTCGGCTTTGCCAAGTACTTCGGTTATCATCAATGATGGCTTGGAATTTTTGTAGTAAATTCTGGTTTGGAGCTAAATAATCTTGTTCAAATAATTCACGAATGAATTGTTTGAGCAGTTTGTGGGTGGTTTTGAGGTTCGTTTTAACATCTTTGGCTGTAATGAAATCGCTGTGGATGTGGACGGAGGTATTGGTATTTAGAAAGCTGAGTATAACAGGATGAAGTTTGGCAGGCAGATTTTGAAGATGAGTTTCATAATTGGTGGGTTCTGGTTTCAGGACGGTGAATAGTTGTATGAGTTTGCCTAATTCCCTGGTGCCGCGAGGATCTTGATTGGATACAGAAAGTAAAAAATGCTGAGTTTGTTTGATAATGGCTTGGGCCTGACTTGGATCTCCGAGGTCTTCGGGACGAGTTTCGAGGATTTTTAGATGTAGACTTCTGGATAAGTCTGCTCGTGATTTTGGCTTAGGTGAAGTGCTTTTCTTACGTAAGGGTTTTTGTCTGGGTTTTATTTTTTTCATTTTCAAAGAGTGCTTAAGGAGCTGTATAATATTGGTATTTGGGTGTAAGTCAAGCTCTAACTGAGTGTGGAAATCTAAAGTGCTGTAGAATGAGCTTGTGTTGGATGGGGATTTTTTGTATAATTTGAAAAAAAATATGTTTGACTTAGTCAGTGATTTTAAACCGCAGGGAGATCAGCCAGGTGCAATTAAGCAGATATTGCGTAGTTTACAAGCTGAAAATCGTTTTACGACTTTGCTCGGAGCAACTGGGACGGGTAAGACTTTTACCATGGCCAATGTAATACAAAAATTGCAAAGACCAACTTTAGTTTTAGCTCACAATAAGACTTTAGCGGCGCAACTGGCTTCTGAGTTTCGAGAGTTTTTTCCAAATAATGCAGTGAATTATTTTGTCTCTTATTATGATTATTATCAACCGGAGGCATATATGCCAGCTACGGATACTTTTATTGAAAAGGATGCTTCAATTAATGATGAGATTAATAAGTTTAGACACGCTGCTACGGTAAATTTGTTGACGCGTAAGGATGTAATTATAGTAGCCACAGTGAGTTGTATTTATGGCTTGGGATCAGTTGAGGATTATCAAAATATTTGTTTGGATGTGAAGGTCCAAGAACACAGATCTAGAGATAAAATGTTGAGACAGTTAACAGATATGCAATATACACGGGCAGAATTGGATTTTAAAAATGGAATGTTTCGGGTCTTGGGAGACGTGTTAGAGATTTTCCCGCCATCTTCGGATAATATATTTATGATAGATTTCTTTGGGGATGAGATAGAGAGAATTGTAGAAGTTGATCCTTTTACAGGAGAGGAAGTGGCTCAATTGCAGGAATTAAAGATTTTTCCGGCTAAGCATGATGTGACAACTCCAGAAAAAATTAAGCAGGCCGTGGATTTAATTCGAGCGGATTTGGATTTGCGCCATCAGCAATTATTAGAAATGGGCAAGCCTTTAGAGGCCCATCGGATCAAGACTCGTACCGAATATGATATTGAAATGCTTTTGGAAACGGGCTATTGCAGTGGGATAGAAAATTATACGAGATATTTAAATCAGCGAGAGCCGGGTGAGCAACCTTCGACGCTTTTAGATTATTTTTCGGATGATAGTTTGATTATAATAGATGAGTCTCACATTACTGTGCCTCAGTTTGGAGGTATGTATGAGGGTAATCGTTCTCGTAAGAACACTTTGATAGATTTTGGTTTTCGTTTGCCTTCGGCTCAAGATAATAGGCCTTTGAATTTTCAGGAATTTGAGGGACATATGAAGCAGGTGGTATTTGTGTCGGCTACTCCAGGAAAATATGAATTCCAAAATACAAAAAAAGATTTGGTGGTGGAGCAAATTATTCGGCCGACTGGTCTTTTAGATCCAGTTATAGAGGTCCGTAAGACGGCTGGTCAAATTGAGGATGCTAGATTAGAAATTAAAAATGCCGTGGCGAGAGGCGAAAGGGCTCTTTTGACAACTTTGACTAAAAAATCCGCGGAGGCTTTAACTGAATATTTGCGAAATCATGGCGTTAAGGTTAAATATTTACATTCTGATATTGATACTATAGAAAGAATAGATATTTTGCGGGAATTAAGAGAAGGGGTGATAGATGTGGTAGTTGGCATAAATTTATTAAGAGAGGGCCTGGATTTACCGGAGGTGTCTTTTATTGGTATTTTAGATGCGGACAAAAATGGATTTTTGCGATCTAAGTCGGCTTTGGTGCAAATAGTGGGACGCGCAGCGCGGAATGTCAATGGATTTGTGATCATGTACGGAGATAAAATGACTGAATCTATGGAATATGCAATTGATGAAACCCAGCGCAGGCGAGAGATTCAAATGGCTCATAATAAAGCTCATAATATTACTCCAGAGACTATACAAAAGGCTATTAAAGATATAGCACAGCATCGTAAGCAGGAGTTGAAGCAACAAATCCCACATTATGAGCAGAAGGAAATTCCGGTAGAAAAACGCATGCAATTAATAGTAGATTTAAATGAGCAGATGGAGTTGGCCTCGATGAATTTAGATTTTGAAAAGGCGGCTTTGTTGCGAGATGAAATCCAATTTATTAAGGATAAATATAAACTATGAAAACTGTTGATTATAAGGTGCCGGGAGGAAAGTTATTGAGAATACAGGTAG
>CAZFPD010000076.1:0-3829 GCA_964521035.1 uncultured Candidatus Peribacteria bacterium | reverse complement strand
GCATCCTCGAAAGCTAAATCAAAACGCAAATCAGGCTTATCCGAGCCGTAAGTATTCATCACAAAATCATAAGTATAATGAGGAATCTCTTTAGGCTGCTTTAATTCTGGTTTAAAACTTTTTAACAAACTCTGAACCAACTCAGTATTAATTGCAATCACATCATCCATAGTCACAAAAGACAATTCCATATCTAATTGCGTAAACTCTGGCTGTCTATCACCACGTTGATCTTCATCTCGAAAACATCTAGCAATTTGAAAGTACTTATCCATACCAGCCACCATCAACAACTGCTTTAATTGTTGCGGAGACTGAGGCAAAACAAAATAGTTGCCAGGGTAAATTCGAGAAGGGACCAAATATTCTCTGGATCCTTCTGGAGTTCCCTTAATTAAAATTGGCGTTTCAATTTCTAAAAAATCTTGATCTGATAAAAAATCGCGTATCTCCTTAATAACCTTATGTCTGAGTATGAGGTTTTTTTGCATACGCGTCTTGCGCAAATCTAAATACCTATACTTAAGGCGTAATTCCTCATTCACAAGCTCATCAGAATCAATTTCAAAAGGGGGAGTCTCAGCGCTAGACAAAATCTCCAATTCTGAAACCAAAACCTCTATCTCACCAGTTTCCAAACTTTTATTCAACATGCCCTCGGGTCTATTTCGGACCACACCAACAATTCTGATTACAAATTCGGAACGCAATTGCTCTGCTAATTTATGTGAGTCAGCAAAATCCGAAGGATCAAACACCAATTGGGTAATTCCATACCTATCTCTTAAATCAATAAATATTAAACCACCATGGTCCCTTCTTCGATTTACAAAACCACTCAAAGTTACAGTTTGGTCTATATCCGTTTTTCTCAACTGAGAAAGTTTATGTGTTCTATACATAATATATATTTAAAACAGTTAAATTCTAATTCAGATTAGTATTCAAGTAAACCCATTTCTCGTAAAACTCCTTAGACGGGTCTACTTCTAAAGGCAATTTAACTTTTTTGTAGTTCATTTTCTTTAATCTCAAATATACTGAATGCTTACCAGGATACTTGGCCAACAAACTCTTAACTTCCTGCAAATTCTTTTTATCTGGCTCCACATCCAAATCTAAAATAACAGGATCTAAATGCTCGACACAAAGTCTATCCAAATCAACTATTTTAATAGCATCTATTTTCATCTGAGTACCCCTTTCATGATCTATTTTTCCTGAAACAACAACTGTGTCAGAAATAACAGGAGTGAACTCTAAAGCAGAAAAGCCTCTTGGAAACAAAACACAATTCAAAACACCTGCCGGGTTCGCAACGGTCAAAGTCATCATAGACAGACCTTTTTTAGTTGTAATCATACGAGTAGCTGTCACCATAGCACACACAGAATGAACATTATTTTCCTCTAGCTCAGGGAGTATGGCTAAATCCAAATATTTTTTCTGAATATAATCCATATAAGGATCCAAAGGGTGGGCCGAGACATACAAGCCCAAAACTGATTTTTCTAAATTCAATTTATCAAAATCAGACACCTCCCGCTTTGGGGCATATGACAATTTCTCCAACTCTATTTCATCTGAGAGAGAAAACAAAGAGGACTGCCCAGCAATATTAGATTTCTGAGCAGATCTAGCATATCTCGCTAACATCTCAAAAGAATCTACAATCACAAACCTATCATTAAAAGAGTCAAAAGCACCTGCATAAGCTAAAGCCTCAATATTTTTCTTGTTAATTAAATTAGCTGGAACATGCTCTAAAAAATCCTCTAGAGACTCAAAACTTGGCTTAGCATCCCTATATTCCAAAATCTTTTGCATAGAAGAAGAACCCAAACCCTTAATCGCACCCAAACCAAAGCGAATCGTGTGATCATCAATAATCTTAAAATCCACATCCGATTCATTTATATCCGGAGGCAAAACACTTATATCCAGCTGCTTGCATTCATTTATATCTAAAACCACACGGTCTGTATTTTCTATATCGGCACTTAATAAGGCCGCCATAAACTCTACTGGATAATTCGCCTTCAAATAAGCCGTTTGATAAGAAATCAAAGCGTAACAAGTAGCATGAGACTTATTAAAACCATAACCTGCAAATGGCTCAATCACATCATCGAACACCTTTTGAGCAAATTTAACTTTATGACCCTGCGCCTTCGCTCCGGCCACAAACTTCTCACGCTGTTCCTTTAAAAGTTCTGGAATCTTCTTTCCCACCGCCTTACGTAAAATATCGGCCTCTCCTAAGCTAAATCCGGCAAAAGCTCTAGCAATTTCCAAAATCTGTTCTTGATAAACTCCAACTCCGTAAGTTTCCTTTAAGATCGGCTCGAAAACTGGGTCCATATACTCAATTGCAGCTGGATCATGCTTACCCGCAATATAATTTGGAATAAATTCCATGGGGCCAGGTCTATACAAAGCATTCATAGCAATAATATCCTGAATTTTACTAGGTATAAGCTCCTTTAAATAACGCTGCATACCTCTAGACTCCAACTGAAACACACCAACGGTTAAACCCTTAGCCAATAAGGCATAGGCTTTGTCATCATCTAATGGAATAGTGGCAATATCAAGCAATTTTCCCGTACGTAAATTAATTAAATCAAGGGCCTTTTTAATGATAGTTAAATTTCTTAATCCCAAAAAATCAACTTTTAGCAAACCGATTTGTTCCAAAGGACCCATAGAATATTGAGAAATAACAGAATTGTCCTTACCGGCGGCAAACTGTAAAGGGGTATGTTCTGTAAGCGGCTTCTCAGACAAAACAACTGCACAGGCATGAGTCCCAATATTCCGAACCGTACCCTCCAACTTAATGGCATTATCCAATAAGGCCTTGGCCCTAAGGTTATTAGTGTAAATGTCATGCAATTCTGGATGTTCTTGTGTAGATATAGACAAAGCCGTATGCTTACCCAAAACCGGAGGCGGAATTCTCTTAGAAATTTGATCTACTTCGGAATACTCATAACCCATCGCCCTACCAACATCCCTAACTACAGCTCTCGCTGACATAGTGCCATAAGTCACAATCTGAGCCACATTTCGACGTCCATATTTTTCTACTACATAATCTAAAACCTCATCGCGCCTTGCGTCCTCAAAATCAATATCAATATCTGGCATAGAGACGCGCTCAGGGTTTAAAAATCTTTCAAAATATAAACCATATAACAAAGGATCAGCTGTAGTAATATCCAAAACGTAAGCAATGATAGAACCAGCTGCAGAACCTCTACCAGGACCGACTATAATACCTTGCTCTCTAGCAAAACTTACAAAATCATTAACTATTAAAAAATAATCATCAAAACCCATAGAGCCAATCACAGATAATTCATACTCCAACCTTTCCAAAGCCTTCGGGTAATTCTCGGGACCATACTTATCTGTTAAACCAGCCAAACACAACTCCTTCAAATACTCAGCAGAAGAAATATTATTGGGCGTTTTGAATTTTGGCAAAAGATTTAAATCCATTGGAATTTCTAAGCTAATTTGATCTGCAATCTTTTTCGTATTCTCGTAGGCGCCAGGAAAATTTTGAGCAAAATCTCTTAAAAATTCATCACTTTTAATATATGCATCGTAAGTAAAGACAAATCGATTAGGATCAAGAATAGTTTTACCATTTCCAATACACATTAAAATATCCAAAAGCGGCTTATCTGCATGGTCCACGTAGTGAGTATCACAAGTCAAAACCAATTCCAGCTCATTCTGCTTAGCCAATTTTGCCAAATCATTATTCAGACTCATTAACTCCACATTGCTGTCATCCGCAATAATTTCAAAAAATAAATTT
>CAZFPD010000075.1:0-3846 GCA_964521035.1 uncultured Candidatus Peribacteria bacterium | reverse complement strand
TTCTGTGGTGCCTTTGGATTATGAATTAAAAAATGGAGATGTGGTAGAGATTATAACTCGTAAAAATAGTGAGCCCAATCGTTATTGGCTGTCTTTTGTGGTGACTTCTTCAGCGCGTCAGAAAATCAAATCTTATTTGCGATCGAAGGATAGAGTCAAAAATATTAAGTTAGGACGTGAAATTCTGAATAAGGAGTTGGCTAGAATTGCGAAACCTCAGTTAGATGCTGAGTTAAGCGCTTTAAAAAAATTAAAGGATCATTATTTGGAAAATTATGAGCCAGAAACTATCCTAGAGGAGGTTGGCTATGGCCGCTTAACAGCTTCGCAAGTCATTAAGGAGTTATATCCTATTAATGAGATATGTAAGATAGTAGATCGGCCAAAGACTCAAGTGCCGGGTTCAGGAATTGCTTGCGAAAAGGATTTTCGGGTTTCAGGTTTTTCTGCAATGCCTTTTCGAATTGCGACTTGTTGCGCTAGTTTAAAAAAAGGTGATCCTATAATGGCCTATGTGGCAAGTGGTAAGGCTATTGCGGTACATAAAAAGGCTTGCAAGGTTTTGTTGGGTTTGAATGATGATTTTAAGATTCCGATTTTTTGGAATAATGTAGATCAAAAAATGAATTACTTTGTAAATATTTGTATAGAATTAGAGGATCGCAAAGGTTTTTTGCGAGATGTGTCGGATGTGATTTATAAGGAAGCAGTCAATATTAATGATATTGCTTTAAAGCGTGATGAGTTGAATAAAAATGCTTATAAGATGCGTTTGCTAGAGTTAGAAGTCCAAAGTTATGAACAGTTAAATCGGATTATGCAAAGGATTAGTTTGTTAGAGGGAGTGATTAGTGTCAGTATAGTCGCTTAAGTTAGTTGGATAAATGGTTTAAAGCTACTTTGCATTACCTCTTGTAGTTTGGCAGGGATTTGGTAATTGAGCTGTTGAAATAAAATGCTTTTTAGGATATCCCAGCTTTTTTGAGAGTCGAGTGCGTCTAGTTTGAGCCGTTCGCATTCACTAAATGTGGCTTGCGTGAGGTAAAATCTGAGGGTTTTGGGTAGCTGGGGATGGTCGCAGAGTAGGCCTTGAATCTCTAGAAATTTGCTAAAGAAAATGAGAACTTGTTTGCTACGATATTGTTTTTGATGGGCGATGTAATGTAGTAATTGCCAGATTGAATTTTGAGGATCTTTGCAATTTTTACTTAAAAAGTCGCTAATCAAGTTTTTAAAACATAAACTTGGTAAATCTAATTGGGGGTGAGCGATATGTAGGATTTGGCTCTCGGACAAACTGTAATATTTGGAGCCGAGGTAGAGTTTGGCTTCGATGAGATTAAATTCATTTAGCAGAGCGGGTTTGTAGGAGCTGAGTTTGCGTGAGAAGGGTATTTTAAAGCTGATTTCTCCAAGTCGATAGCCGTAGGCACTAACTATAAAGTGTTCATCAGCATAGGGGGTTTTGCGGAGTATGAGTAATTGATCTTTTTGGTATCTACTCATGGACAAAGGTTTGTTTTCTGAGATGGTATTCTACGATGTAAAAACTAGAGCCTAGACTGATTGTTGTACATAGCAGGATTTGCAATATCCAATATTGTAGGTTCAAATAACTAAAAATTGAAAAGGGAACAAAGGTGTCGGCTGTTAAAATTAGTAAAAAGCCAATGATAAAGCTTAGTCCTGCTAAAATCAGGCTTTCTATCATAAAGGGTTTGCGAATAAAATCAAAGTCTGCTCCGATGAGTTGTTTGATTTTAATTTCCTTGTGCCTTTCTAAAAGGCTGAGGTGTACGATATTGAAGATGATTAGGCTGAGTACTACAATAAAGGTTAAAAGGCTCCAAATGAGAATCTGTTGGATGGTGTTTTGAAATTCAAAGAAGTTTTCTCTCACTTTTTTACTGCTGTTTTGAAACTGGCTTTCCAGTATTAATGCCGCGTCTGGAGAATTTTTCAGATCATTTAAAATAGCTTGTTGTTCGTTTAAATTTTGGGTTTGAATTTTCAGCAGGCTAGGTAAAGGATTGTTTAATGAGTATTTTTTGAAGAATTCTAATTGGTTTGGAAAGGAGCTTTCGAGGTTTTCTAGCGCTTTTTCAGAAGAAATATAGGCCACATTTTGGATGCTGTACTTAGTATCTATTTGGGTTTTGATTCTTTGAATATCTTGGAGGGAGGTGCTGTTTTTGAAAAATATTTGCAGGTCAAAATTTTGGCTTAAATTGGCCAACTTTTGGTTAGAAGCGTTGTAAAATGCAAAGGCAAAGGCCAATATTAGTATGCTAAATCCTATAGTTATGGCAGCTAAAAATTGCCGTAACTTATGTTGTTTAAAATTGTTTAAACTTTCTTTAAGATGTTGCATAAAATAGATGTTTTATATTGTTTTGGATAAAAGCTATTGATTCTTTGGATCTGAATGTGGCTGAAGTGCTCTTGTATATAGTTGAGGTTGGCATGTTGGTCGTATCCGAGGGCGATGATGTCGGGTTTTTGGCTGTGAAGGACTTTGTAGATGTCAGTTTTGTCCCCGAGGAGGACTTGGTCGATAAAGCCTAGTTGGCGTAGCTTAAGCAGCCTGACGGCTTCTTTATTGATAGCTTTTTTGTGTTTAAATTTGATTACATTGCAATCTCGCGCTATTACAGTTGTTAGATGGGTACCAAGTTTTTTGGCTTGTTTCAAAAAATAAATATGGCCGGGATGTAAAATGTCAAAGGTGCCAAAGCTGAGGACTTTCATATGGATTTTGGTAAATAATGTTCGTAGAAAATATCAAAACCGAGACTGATTAATAAAATTGTAATTAATAATGACCAAAAAATATAGTCGAATTTTAAGCAGTTTAAGTTTTGATTGAGTCGGCGGATTTTGATGTGGGCTAATATATATAGTAAAAAGGCTAATAAAAAAGGTATATCGAGCAGACGATTGCTGAGAAAGGCAAATTTTAGGAAGGGGTTTTGGGCAAACAAAAGTCCACTAATAAAATGTAGGGGTCCAAGCAAACATAAAAAAAATAGGCTGACTAGTTCTAAATTGGTATAAAATTGGATTAGGGTGGCCTTGCGCATATAGAAATTTACTCGCATAGTATACTTAAAAAACTAGGCTTTGTAAATTATTATGGGTTTACAATTTTGTAAATTTTGATTAAAGTTGTTATATATAATTGATTATATGTTAGATAGAGCAAAAGTTTTGGCTATAGCTAAGCTTTCTAAGCTAGAATTGACAGAGGAGGAAGTGCAGATGTATCAGACTCAGTTGGGTGATATTTTAGATTTTGTAAAACAGCTATCAGAGGTAGATATTGCCGATGTGCAGCCAACTTTTCAGGTTACAGGTTTAGAGGCTGTATTGCGCAAAGATGAGGTGCGCGAAGCGCAGGCAAGTTTTACGCAATTACTGGAGAATTCTGATCTTCAGAAAATTGCTCATCAGATTTTAGTTAAAAAAGTTTTATGAAATTAGAAAATTTTACAATTGGGTCTTTAAAGGAGGCTTATAGACAAAAAAAATTTACAGTTACAGAGTTGGTGCAGGCTTATTTAGACAGAATAGCTAGTCGCAACCATCTGACCAATTGCTATGTGTTAGTTGCTAATGAACAGGCCTTGGCGCAGGCGGCGGAGTTAGATGCGAAGTGGCAGCAGGATCCAGCTATAATAGACAAAATGCCTTTGTTTGGTGTGCCGATGGGTGTGAAGGATAATTTTACAACTAAGGGAATAGAGACGCGAGCCTGTTCGAAGATTTTAGAGGGCTATGTCCCACATTTTGATGCGCCTTGTATTACTAAGTTATATGAGGCAGGTGCAATTTGTTTGGGTAAGGTAA
>CAZFPD010000074.1:3212-3867 GCA_964521035.1 uncultured Candidatus Peribacteria bacterium | reverse complement strand
ATCTTTCGCACGCTTGTTTAGAAACAGAGGAGGACTCAGATGTCGCATAACACAAAGTGGTTGGATAAGCCTTGGTGACCCAGTACAAATTTACACATCATCATAAATACAAACAGATCCCTTTGCCAAGCCTGCGGTCTTTTGCTAAACTAAGAGCAAACAAACAGATCTATGCAAAATCTTGTAGGTATTATCGGCGGTTTAATTTTGCTAGGCGGAGCAGCCCATAAAGACCGCAATCCAAAACGCAAGAATTTAATTTTTGCAGTCGGGAACATCCTTATGTTTGCCTATGCCTTACTTGGCTTTATAGATGGCGGATCGCTCTTATTCGTGTTATTGCAGATTATGGTGAACCTGAGTTCTTTATGCATGCTTTTAAACGTCCCAGACAAAATAGACACGCCCCTAGTTTCACTGACAGGCTTAGGCTTAGCTATTTACGCCGGCATCTATTATTACTCACCCAGCACCCTATTGTTTATTGCTGGGTTAATCTTGTTAAGTTTAGGTTTTAGCTTAGATTACAAAAAACAGCTCAAAAATGTATTTTTGGTTTGTGGCTCATTACTAATCGCCTATTTTGCCTGGCTGATGCAAGACATGGTCTTTTTCGGTTTAAATAGCTTCTTTGCACTGTTTTCACTTAAACATC
>CAZFPD010000074.1:0-3202 GCA_964521035.1 uncultured Candidatus Peribacteria bacterium | reverse complement strand
ACATCTTTTAACAAAAAAATCATGAAAGCTCTCCTTTTACATGGCTTTATGTCAGATCAAGACAGTGTCTTCTTACCTCACACCAAGGCGCACTTAGCCAAGCTTGGGTTTGAAGTTTTTTTGCAGTCTTATCCAAATCCCAATCATCCAACACTGACTGAGTGGGTTCAAACTTTCAAAAACCTAAATCAGTCAGAATTCGACCTAGTGATTGCCCACTCGTTAGGTGGGACCTTTGCCCTAAGTCTCATCACTCAAGGACTCATGACTACCCAGAAACTTGTTCTGGTAGGCTCCTCAATTGGTCCAAAAGAAAATCTAAATATGAACTCGTTCTTGACACCCTGCCTAAACCTCGCTAAAATAATGAAACAGACTCCTGAAATTTTTGTCCTGCAGTCTTACGACGATCCATGGACCTTGTCAATTTACGGTCAGGTGAGCATTCAAAGCCTGAATGCGGTTGGCCTACATTACGCAGACCAAGGACATTTTGAAGGAGAGCAATTGCCCAAACACATCTGGCAGTTGCTAGATTTACACTCTAATTAAGCTCCATGTCTGAACAAATTTGGCTTCCTCTCTGGATTAGCTAGTTCAGCTTCTACAGCCCATATGCACGCAAAACCTTTACACTTAGCGCAATTAATGTTACTCTCTAGCTGAAGCTAACTATAAATATGGAGCGAGGAGATACATACGATCGTCCTGACACTGTCGCACATTACGACTTGCTAAGGACTATACCAGATCAAACCAAAAAACGATATGCAGAGCTTGTATTGCAAGCTATGGGCGGAGAATCTATTTTAGAGCTTGGTTTTGGAACTGGTAACGTTTTAATACCTATGAGTCAGTTAGGTCCTGAAAAGGAGATTGTAGGTTTAGATAAAAGCCCAGAAATGATGGCTCTTGTAGAGCCACAAGTACAAAGTAACGTGCAGTTAGTATCAGGATCATTAACTGAATTAAATCGTAGCTTTGATGCCTTGCATTTTAAGGCCATGTTGCATTGTATAGACAATCCACATAAGATGATCCAGGATATGATTCAGGCTGTGAAACCTGGTGGCCTGATTATCACTTCGCATGAATATAGCCTCACAGAAGATCGAATTGAACAATTGTTTCAATATTGTGCCCAACAAGACCAGGAGGTAGAGCAGGTCTTTCAGCACTATTTTCAGCTCAGACAAGACATTTCCAAACCTTTTGCCATGCGTGAGTTTCCAGCTGGTGATTCCTCCAAAATAGCACATCATTTTACAAGTACCGGAGACTGCACTTTAACAGCATCATTCCAGCCAGAATCCTTGCATTTTGAAAGGGAAATTACCATTCAAGATATACTGACTTGCATTCATGTAGGCACCTTCGGCGTATTTTATGATGGCCTAACGGAGCAAGATAGGTCCTATTTACATTCACAGCTAAACCAATTTTGTGCAACAAACACTATTGATATTGCACAGAGCAGGACCATGTCATGTGGTTTCCATATCAACGTACTTAGAAAACATGATTGTGAACCGGATATCGACAGCACTGTATATTTAAAACAAGCTAGGCCAGATAGTGATTTGCCCCCTCGCACCCAGGCCCTACTAGCAAAAGTTGAAGGGCATACAGAAGTCTACCAGGTGCCAGTTTGTGGCCGGCAATATCTGGTGTATCCCAATGTATTTTCTCCCAAATACTTCGTCAATAGTGAGTTTTATGCTAAGAAAATGGCAGCTATTTGTAAAAAAAAGCCTGAGCAAACCATGCTTGAAATTGGCTGTGGCACAGGAGTAGTTGCAATTGAATCAGCCTTAGCAGGCGCCACCGCTGTAACTGCTGTTGATATTAACCCTCAAGCAGTTCTGAATACTCAAGCCAACTCGCAGTTACACCAGGTTGGTCAAAAGCTGGCTTGTTTTAAAAGTGATACTTACTCCCAGGTACCATCCCAAGAGTATGATCTGCTTTTTTATAATACGCCTTTTTGTTACACTGCTAATCAGCTGCAAGTTTTAGAAATGTCAGTGGCTGATAGAGCTTACCAGTCGGTCAGCGAGTATATTTTAGAGGCTCACAAATATCTAGCTCCAGATGGCAAGTTATATCTGGGCATTTCCTACGCCTTAAGTAATTTCGAGCTTATTACTGGCTATTTAACAGCAGCTGGTTTTACTTGGCAAGAGGTGGCAAGCACTCAGCTGGCCGGTATTACCCATGGCGAGGTATATTCTTCATTAATTGAGTGTACGCAAGATCCTAAAGCCAAGCCATAAACTCCTGGATGTAATTTTAATATAAGTAAAACATTGCAAAGTGTGCCTTTTAGCACTGTATTTGCCCGATTGTACGTCCCAGCCATGCTTAGCCTGTTTATATCCTAATTAATCATAAAATGCATGCCAAAAATATAACGTCTCATTTTATAGCTGTGGCCCTAAAATTAAATGTATTTGTAGATTTATTTGTGGAGCTGCAACAGTTGATAGTGCGAGAAAAGCTTCTGGGAGTCCACTTGGTGAATCCTCTGTCTTTGCATCTCACCTTGTACTACCTGCCTAAGGAAATTGAAGATCCGGTCATTTGTCAGAGTATAGCTGAGGCCAACAAGCAGCTAGCTAATGATGAAATTTATATGGCCGGCTTCAACTACTTTCAAGACAACATGGGGCAAGAGAACTTATTGTATATATCGATAGCCGACCTTTGGCCCAAAAGGCTGCATGCCTTCTTTAGCCATACCTTTAATCACAGTGAGCTAGTAGATAATTCCTATGATTTTGTACCCCATATTTCTATTCTTAAAATTGAGGATGCCGCAGGGTATATGCGGCAAAAGGCACAAATCGAACAGATTGTGCAGAGCTTTATTCAAACAAACGTACAGCAAAACATATTTAGCAATATACATTTGTTTGAGGCTTGTTCCAGATTTCAGCCTGAAATCCAAATCCGCAAATATTAACTGGTCAAGATGCAAGTGTCCCAAAGCTTAAACTCTGGGACTTTCTTTACTTAATACAAATTGATGAAAATCTGGCCCCAAATTAGGACTCCCAGATCTTATTAAGCCTTGCTTTGACTTCCTTTGGATTAGCTGCTTCAACTTGTGTCTTCACTTGTAGATCGGCTTGTGTCTCCACTTGTAGATCGGCTTGTGTCTCCACTTGTAGATCGGCTTGTGTCTCCGGCAAATTAGGAAAAT
>CAZFPD010000073.1:0-3992 GCA_964521035.1 uncultured Candidatus Peribacteria bacterium | reverse complement strand
TGGTTAACATGGCAAGTAGTCGGCATGGTCTTGGTCCAAAAGGTGGTTTACCTGAGATAAATTCTATTAGCACATCGATTACTGCTAAAGGTTTTAGTGGCCGTTTAAGTAAGGCTTTAGATAAGCTTCAAAATGATAAGCAGGGTTTAATGAAAATGTTAGAATTAATGCGATTGATGCGACTCGCTAAAGTGCAAAATCAAAATGGCGGTTCAGATTCAAGTACTTTTCATGAATTAACTCGAAAGGCTGTTATTGAAAAACTTGAATCTCTTACACCACCAGCTGATCCTTCTAAGGGTAATGTTTCTGGTTTGACATTTGAACAGCAAATGCAGATGACGGTTCGTGCCTTAAATGTACAGTATGCTTACAAAGGTGGAAGAGCCTTTTGGAAACATACGACCAAAGACGGGACTGTCGATCCGTTGAAAGACCATTATGGACCTAACTTTAAAAAGTTTTTGACAGATAATTCTACCGCTAATGAGGCTTTGCATGAGGACTTACGTATTACTCCTTAATGATTTAGATAGTTTCTCTCTCCTCCCCCAGGTTGATTTTGCTTGGCTTGGGGAGGGGGTAAGCAGATGCTGTTTGGGGTGTTTTGCTAAGGCTTTGTTGGGGCTTTGGGTAAATGTTTAGGTAGGGTTTTGTTGTGTTTTATTTGATTTTCTGGTATAATAGTGAAAAGAAGTTAATATACCGTATGTCTAATAAGGAAGTTCAAATTCAGGACGTGTTAAGTAATTATAAGAGTGCAAATCGAGCGATTTGTAGGTCAACTCGTTCCTCGATTGCAAGTTTAAAAGTTGGTATGGAAAGTGCTGCTGAGCGTTTTTTGATTCAAAATCAATCCATAGTGAATGCTTTAAGAAAGGGTGAAATGCCTGAAGGCTCTAAGGCACAGAAGCAAAAATATTTGGATGTGCTATTGGTTGCCCAAGCTCTTTTGAGGTCTCGGCAAGATGTTTCCGCTGAATCAGGTGATTTTGTAGGATCTAAGGTGGGCGTAGCTAGGTCTTTATTGGATGTTTCTGGTAATTTAAAAGTTTCAGTATTGCCAGTTTTTAGTGAATTTACTGTTCGTACTGCTGGTAGCCCTTTGATTGCTCGTCACTTAGTGAAAGGTGTTTTGAAAAAAATGCGACGTAGTGTCAAGCAACCTGAAAATAGAATTAAAAATGGTGGGAAGATTTTAATTGATTTAGTGCATACGCCTGCTTTGATGAAAGGAACTGTTAGGAATTCTGACGGTAGTGAATCTACCCATTTATTTGTACGTGTAAGGAATGTAAATGGTAAATATATAGGAAGAAAAGCTTATTATGTTGCAATGAGTTATCTAGAGGCTTCTTTTGGTACACAAAATTATGAACAGAGGATAGTTAATGCATGTGGTATTACACCGGCAGCAATTACGCCAGCGCCGAAACCAGCGTCAGCCATAGAAGTGAATGTTCCGCCAGCGCCGAAACCAGCGTCGAAACCAGCGTCAGCCATAGAAGTGAATGTTGCCCCAGCGCCAGCGCCGAAACCAGCGTCAGCGCCGAAACCAGCGCCAGCGCCGAAACTTAAGCCGAAGCCGGAGCAAAAAGAAGAACTACAATTGCCAGAGTTGGAAACTGTGCGTGAAAAGCAAAAGTTGCCTGAATCTAAAATTGAATCTAATTATGAGGTTTTACACACATGGCAACTAAGAATGTTGCGAGACTTGCAGGCAGATTTGGTTTTGTATGAAATGCAGACAAAGCCTAGTGAGGCGAGTCAAAGATTTGCAAATAATTATAATAGCAAAAAGCAGGAGTTAAGTCAGAATTTAAAGGGTATTTTAGATAATACGAGTCAAGCTGCGACTTGGAAATTTCGGAATTGTCAAGGTTTAAGAGCTCAGATTTTTGAATTGTACCGTATGCATTCTTATTGGAGTCCTGTTGCTGCGCAACAGAATAATTTTAAGAAGACGAATGCGGCTTTGCGTTATTTGGATATGTTGTTGAGTGCTAAAATGCCACCGGAATTGCTTGAGGCTAATATGCAAGAAAAACCTTCAGATCCTCAAAAAAAAGCTACAGTGCGAAGTGGTTTGCAGGAAGTAGCCTTGATGAATGGCTTTGAGTTAGATGTGATCGCAGAAGGGGCTGAGCGTTTAGATAAACGTCTTAGTCCTTTAAAGTCTATTAATAATATAATTAGCAATGGTGGTAGATTGAAGCAGAATCAGAAGAAAACTGTGATGGAGTCTGCGGAATTTTTTCATTATGATCCGATTATGCAAATAATTAGGGTGAATGGACAGTCTTATTTAGATCGGATTGCATTTTTGCAGAAGTTTGTTTCTGCTGATACTAAACAGGCTTTAGCTGCTGAAGCGAACTTGATTAAGGGAATTTTGCAGATTGAAGCTCAATTGACTGACTTGATTCAAAAAAAGCAAAATAGAGCGGATGTGGACGCGCTTTTGGAAGCAATTTTACCAGCTTTGTGTAGTATAGCTGCTACTGCAGCAGTTTTGGCTGCGGTTCCGGTGACTGGTGGTTTAAGCTTAGCAGCTGCCACTAGTTTTGTTGGTGCAACAGCGGCGGGAGTGGCTGGAAATGAAGTGGGTAACTACTTAGGTGACGAGATTGGACGTAAGGTTTATGGGCCTTTATATGAGTCTAATTCCAATGTTTCTCAGTATTTAGATGGTGATTTAAAAGGGGACGAATTGGTTAAGGCTTTTGGTCGTGAGTTTGTTTCTGGATTGGTGTCTGATTTGATTGGTTTAGGAGCAGGACGTTTGTGTAAAAAAGGTCTAAATGCGTTTTATGGATATTTGCAGAAAAACAATCGTTTACCAGGCTTTTTGAATTGGAGCCCTAGTTCGGCAGGACCTATTTTGAATACAGTTAATGAGCCATTGTCTAAACAAGAAGGACAATATATGGTGAGATTTTTACAAAGTGTTCAAGAGCAAGCCAGAAGCAAAGTGTTTGAAGCTGGCTTAGCTAGTTTGTATGCTGGAGTTTTGACTATGGTTAAGCCTAAAGTTATTGAAGGTGTGATGGGGGTAAGTGTTAGTGAGAGGCAGTTGAAGTTAGTGAGTGTAAATCACCTGCGGGTATCTTATGCATTAAGTATTAAGCAGAAAGAAAAGGTGCAAGCTTATTTAGAGACTATTCCAGGTGCTGAGCTGACTGTTAAGGATTCTAAATTACTGGCTAAATATGAGCAGAATGGTAAAATTTTTGAATTGGAATTTCACTTACAAGATAAATCGCAGGCCTTAGCTAAGGATTTACAAAATTTAAATGTGAATTTTAATCGTCCTGTATACACTTCTAAGGAATTAGAGTTAACTGAGATTGCAGTTAATTTAGCTCCTGAGCCTGTTGCACCATCTGGTTCGCTTTTTACAAGTAGAAATGCTCCTGCTGGAAATTTGAGTTTTGGTAAGGAGCAGCAAATTCCTGAATTTGAAGTTTGTGAAGATCAGGGTGCTCATATGTTTTTACGTCGTTTGTTGACTTTAAAAGGCTACAAATTGACAACTATCAGACAAGCGTCAGGTTTTTATATTGATTATCGAGTTGTTAAAACTGATCCTGCGGTTGATGCAGTACTTCGAGTACGTGCAAAGGCAGGAGAGCCAGCTCCTAAAATTCGTACTAGGGGCGTGCTAACTCCCAGTGTTCCTGATGATCCACCTATGTATGTAGAACCTGATACGGAAGGAGGTGCGGAGGGTTCTATGGGTGATGGTGGAATGAGAAATCAAATAGGAGAGGAAGCTGGGCACGATTCATTACGTGCTGAATCTTCCCCTGAATCTAATATTTTTAAATCTTTAGAGAAGTCGCAGTTGATTCTAAGGATCAAGCAGGTAATGGCTGAGGTTAAGTCCGAATTGGGAAAGTATAATTATAGGGTTGAGATTGATGATAGTTCTGGGAAATTAGAATACGCTATATATGATAAGAATAATAACTATAGATGGACATGTTACTTTG
>CAZFPD010000072.1:1300-4179 GCA_964521035.1 uncultured Candidatus Peribacteria bacterium | reverse complement strand
TTTAAGACCAATACCTTTCAAAATAATATACAAGGCATCAACATTACTTCAACCGCTCACAATTTTGGAGGAAACAATACCTTCAAAAATAAATTCCTAGAAAACACAGCCGGAATAACAACTTCCACAACCCAGTATGACTTCAGTCTAGGCACATCTAATACAACCTTTAATCTCAGCTACAATTATTGGGGAAATGCCAGCGGAATTACAAACACCAGTAGCAGAATCAATAACAACACAAACACTTACTACGTAAATCCATATTACACGGATGCAAACGTAAGTACCCTAATCAGCACTCTATTTAGATTAAATCCAAGCGGAGCCAACACAGGTTATGGAACCTTTGCAGAAGCTTTAGCAGCTGCCTCAAATGGAGACACCATTCGAGCTGATTCTAATATTCCTGAAAATATCGATATTAACAAAGAAATCATTTTAGAATGTAACGGTACAACTATCTCTGGCACCTTAACTATTTCCGCTGCTAACGCTCACGGTACAAGCGCAACAGTTAAAAGCTGTACTATCTCGGGCCAAACCAGTATTTCTGGCACAGATGTCAAATTAGAAAGCAACGCTATCACCTACTACCATTCACGTAACTTTGCAATCACCACAACTTCTGCTAGTAACACGGTAACAATCGGAGGAGATGGCACAGGTAATACCATTTCAAGTAGATATGCAATTCAAGCCGACAGTGTAGCTGATGGAACCATCACCGTGTCATACAATACAATTGGTGATGATGTTATTAGATATAATAGTAGAGGTATTCTAGGACTCGCAGATAATTTAGTGATCAACAACAATAGTTTTAAAACAAGCGAACTAGTAAGTTCGACTTCATACTATGCCATAACTATAGGAGACGCATCCAATAACATAACCAGTGCCAACATAGCCAATAACAGCATTATATCATCTGCAGCTGACCGAGGTTATTACGACGGTATTATCATTGGTGACAATGCTACCACTATAACAACGTTAACCCTAAATACAAATACAATCGACGAAGCAAATACTGCTCTCTATATCAAAAAAGTACCAACCACTGTTACTTCGACTAATAATACCATCACAGATTCAGAAACCAACATTGCCAACAACCAAGACAGTAATTCAACTAAATTCAATCTCACCAAAATTTGGGATGGAAATGCCAATAAACCTACTGACGTTAACAATACAGCTTTGTTCAACTTTTCTCCATACTGTACTTTAGCCGATTGTAGTACTTATAGTGAAGATATTTCAGCCACAGTTTCAGCAGCAACAAAAGAATATGACTACACAGCAGCAGCAACTGCATTTAGCGAAGCAGACACCAATACTACAGTAACCTTAATTGACTCTACTTCCAGTGGAGGTAATTATAGTTTTACCAACATTACTAATACTGGCATTACAGTCAATTGTGATGCAAATAATGGATCTATCCTCGATAGTAATCTAGACCTAACAACTGCCGGACACACCTTCAACAATTGTAAATTTACAGGAACCGTGAATGTACAAAGCAGTGCCACAGGAATCACCTTCAATAACGCTGTATTTGAAAAAACCCTCAGCTTTGAAGCCCCAATTACGGTTCAAAATAGTGACTTTTCAATCGGAGTCGACGACGACACTGCCTTACACAACACAACTTCTGATATCGCTGGCAGTTTAATTAAAAACAACACCTTCGCTCCAAATAGTGCCACTAACCTAAGCGCCATCGTATTAGCAGGAGCAGGAGAAGAATAAATATCCAAACAAGAAGCAAAAACTGAACTCTGCTGAGTGCGTTCATCAGAGCTTGCAAGATCTATAATCACAACTTGCTCTTCACTAGGCAAACAGGCAAATTTAAATCCACTTTGCAAAGTACAACAGCCAACCTGAATTAAATAATACTCATTCAAATTTTGCTTTAAATCTAAAATATAGACCTTCTCCGATTCCGGTAAATTATAAAACTCACCATTCTGGCACACTACACCTAAATTTATATCACCTAGGCTATAGTAAAACACACCCTGCTGAGCCAAATCAAGTATCAGAGCTAAAGCTCGAACCTCTCTTTTCTGACAATGGTCAAGAATACATTGATTTACAAGGTCTACCAAACCCTGAACATCCCTGCCCAACGCAAGCATCTCTGGCTGTTTAGCAAGCATAGCTGGTACTAATGCTGCGTTACAGATTTTATAAGCAACACTAATGCCAGGCTGCAAGGTTAATTTAATATCAGCTCGATCTAACATGCTGAATGCAATTAAAAGACCTCGCTATATTATAACACTTGCAGCAAATTGTCAAACCTAAGCCAAGCTTTCCAATAATTTATCAATAGGAATCCTCTCCTGCTTTAAAGTATCTCTATCCCTAAGCGTCACACAATTATCCTCTAAACTATCAAAATCTATGGTCACACAAGCCGGTGTACCTATTTCATCCTGTTTTCTATATCTTTTACCAATTGAACCCGCATCATGGTACTCAATATTCCCCAAAGGAGCAAGCATCTTAACTACCTTAGCAGCCAAAGTCTGCAATGCAGGTTTTTTCATCAAGGGTAAAACCGCAACTCTAACCGGAGCAATATGCTTAGGCAACTGCAAAAAAACGCGCGTAGAACCCTCAAGCTCTTGCTCTCTATAAGTATCCATTAGTAAAATTGTCATCAAACGCGACAGACCAAAAGTCGGTTCTATCACATGCGGCACAACCTTTGTCCCATCTGGATACGTTACATTTAGTTTTTGGCCAGATTTATCGCTATGGTTTTTTAAATCAAAATCAGTACGATAAGCTACTGCAAACATCTCTTTAAAACCCCAATCAAACTTATATTCCAAATCCAAAGTCGACTTTGAATAATGGGA
>CAZFPD010000072.1:0-1290 GCA_964521035.1 uncultured Candidatus Peribacteria bacterium | reverse complement strand
AGCTCAAAATCTTCATGCGCTCTCCATCTTAAATTTTCTTTAGACAAACCACAACTCAAAGCAAAATCATAAATCTCCGTCTTCCAATAGTCCATTAATTCTTGCCAATCTGACTGTGCTGCATCAAAAAAGTATTCAAACTCCATTAAATCAAATTCTAAGGTTCGGAAAGTAAATTGGCCCTTCGAAATCTCATTTCGAAAAGCTTTGCCAGCCTGTCCTATCCCAAAAGGCAATTTAGGACTCATAGAATCTACAATATTCTTAAAATTCAAAAAAATTCCCTGGGCAATCTCTCCACGCAAATAAGCCTGATTCCCCTCTCCTTCTATCACTCCTATTTCTGTCTCAAACAATAAGCTAAATTTACGCGCGCTACCTAAAGGATTTCCATCCGGACTTAAAATCTTTTCTGTATCAATAATTTCCTGCAACTGCTCAGCCGACATCCCATCTACGACTTTTTCTTCTCCTTTATCCTGAAAATATTGCTCAATCAAATGATCGGCTCTATACCTTTTGTTGTTTTTGGTGTCTTCTATCATCACATCGGCAAAAGTTTCTACATGACCTGAGGCCTCCCAAACCTTTGGATTTAAAATAATTGAACTTTCTATACGATACAAATCTTGCCTTTGTTCAAAAAATTTCTTAAACCAAGCCTGCTTAATATTCTCCTTCAAAAGTGTCCCATAGTGCCCATAATCATAAGTATTGGCTAAACCTCCATAAATTTCACAACTTGGAAAAACAAAACCACGGCGCTTTGCCAAAGACACCAACTTCTCAAAAAGACTTAGGGACATATTTTAAACAAATTAAAAACTACTTAGCTGGAGCTTCAGGAGCTGCCTCCGGATTTTCTTTTTGCTTAGCTTGCATTTCTTTAACTTTGTTTCTGAAATCCAATAAAGAATTTTGCAAAACTGCTAAAAATTGCTCCGCCGCTCGATGATTCATGTTCATTCTCTGTACCACCATAATTTCCATAGGATTAGTATTTGGAATAGTATATCCAAAATCTAAAACCACTTCGTTACCATTAATGTGGACCGAAACCGCATTAGAATATTTACCTTGCTTAGCCTCATCATTTGGAAAGACTACTTGTATATTTTGTTGAGCTCCAGCTTGAGCTCCAGGCTGTGTATTAGCTTGCTGATTCATATTTATAAGTTAATTTACCATTCAATTTTACCAAAACAGTTAAATTAAGCAAGCCTCATTCTCATACAATATGTTAAATAAAGAATCCAACCCAGACAATATTCATTCAAGACGGGTAGAGCT
>CAZFPD010000071.1:2471-4227 GCA_964521035.1 uncultured Candidatus Peribacteria bacterium | reverse complement strand
GATTGGAGGTAATGATGGTAATATCTGCAAAGTGCGGCTTGAGATGGCGAATGTTTTTGAGGTGACGGTTGGAGACTTCTAAAATTAGGAAGTCTGAAGTAGAGAAATTAGGAGTATAGAGTGTGGGTTTGTGGGCCCGGGTGTTTCCTGATAGAAAGCTTTTGTTGGGACTAAGTTTCGTCAGAGCCTGGTATAGGATGTTGCAGACGCTGGATTTTCCGGCGGAGCCAGTTATGGCTATAATTGTGCCTGGGAAAACTTGAGTATAAAGATCGATAATGTTATATATCTTAGGTTTTAAGGCTTGGAGCTTGAGGTTGTTGTCGTGCATGTCCCAGGATTGGGGAGCAAAAATTAAATCGGCTGTTTCGATCTTGTTAAGGTATTGGTCTTCTAAGTAAAGAGGGTGCCCGGAATTTAAAATTAAATTTAGGTTTTCTTGGATTTCGTTTTTAGAAAAAGCAGAACAAGATTTAGAGAGATTGCTTTCTAGTTGTGACTTTGGGCAGAGGTCGTGAAAAGTCAGATTTTGACAGCCTGATTTTATGAGGTAATTTGCGATGGAGTTGGCTTCTAGGCCAGATATTCCGATAATGTGAATGTTTTGCTTGGAAAGATCACTTAAAGGTGATGTGTTAGTCATTGCTGAAGTTTTTTATTTTTCTTAAATCTAAGACGTTTAACTTATGTATCATATAAAAGTATACCATAGATCCGCAAGGAATCAAAACAATTAGGTTGAAGTTTTGCATGAACTTGTAGCTTATTGGTTGACAGATTAAAAGAAAGACGCCCATAACCAGGCTGGCGAGGTAGGTTTTGAGTATTTTGGGTTTTTGTAGCCGAAAACCGGAGGCTTTTTGATATTGGCGGTAGGCTAGGCCTAGTACACAAAATTCACATATGGCGGTGGTCACGCTGGCGGCAATAAATCCATATTTGGGTATAAAAATTAGGTTGAGGGTGAGGTTGAGCAGGAAGCCAAAGAAGTTAATTTTTAGCAGTTTTAGATTGGCCTGGCTGGCCACTAGGCTAAAGGCAAACAAAGTGTTTAAAAAGGAGAAGTAAAGGCCGATAAGTATGATTTTGAAGGCGATATCGGAACCGTATCGGTAGAAATAGCTTTGAGTTTGGCTGTGGTCGGCAAAAGTTGGATGTTTTTGGACCTGGGGACAATGTAGCTGGGCGATGTTTGGGTTTTGATAAACGACCTGGGTGTTATTGCTGCAATGATATCCACTTAGAAATTGTGGGGAGGTGATGGAGAAGATTAAAGGAAAGGCAAGGATAATGCCTCCAACGAGTATGGGGGCTGCTAGGCCATTTAGAGCCACAAAAGCTTTTTGAACGCTTTGATTGAGTTTATGGTATCCTTGTTTGAAGCTTTGGGTCATGCTGGGTAGGGCGGAATTCATAAAAAATATCGAGATTACAGATAAAATCTCCATTAACTTGAGTGGAACACCATAGATTCCAGCTTCTGTGTTGCTGCGTAAATATTGTACGAGGATGATGTCTATTTTGAAGTAAAAGGTCATCAAAATTAAGGCCAGTCCATAAGGTAGGGCGGTTTTAATGAGTTGGATGGCGTAGGTTTTTTGGAATTCAAATATAAAGTTGAATTCTTTTTTGATTAGGTAGGTGGTAATAAGTAGCATGCAGAGGTTGCCGGCTAGGACGCTTAAAATTAGGTATTCAAAGCCTGTTTCTAGATTGGTGGGATGTAAGTATAGGACAATAATTGCAATTAGTATGA
>CAZFPD010000071.1:0-2461 GCA_964521035.1 uncultured Candidatus Peribacteria bacterium | reverse complement strand
TGCATTTTGAGCCTATATTGTAGGAGGGAGCTGAGGGTTCCGTTGATTAGGACAAAGGCGGTGGCTAGACTGACCAGGCTAATTCCTTTGGAAACTAGAGAGTCTGCGTAATGTGGAATGAGAGGGATTATAATGTTGGAGAGGCCTAAAAGCCCAATAATTAATATCAGTCTTAGGCTGAGAATGTGGCTTAATACAAAGCTTTCGGATTTTTCTTGCTTGGCCATTTCTTGTACGCCTATGGTGTAGAGTCCAAAATCGGCGATGATGGCAAAAAAGCCAATTAGTTCAAATAAAGTGGTGTATTGGCCGTAGATTTCGAGGGGCAGGTAGGAGGTGATAAGTTTGATGGATATCAAACCAATAATTGCTTGAAATAGGCGACCTAGGACTTGCCAGAAAGTATTGGTAAAAATTTTGAAAGAAAGGCGGCTCATGCTATGATTTATATGTCGATTATAAAGGAGTTTCTTTTTTTAAACAATCTTTAGCAATGTATGAGTATAAAAAACGTTTGGATCTCTTGGATGAATTACTAGCTAAGGCTATGGAGGTGGTAGATATTCCAGCTTTGAAGCAGGAGGTGGTCCTTTTGGAAGGGCAAATGCAAAGCCCGGGCTTTTGGGATGATGCGGCTAAGGCTTCGGAAATTTCTAAAAAAGCGGCGGCCTTAAAGGAGGAATATGAGGTTTTTGAGGATTTAGATGAGCAAATTAAGGTGGTAATGGAATTGGTTAAGGAAGAGAGCGGCAGTGAAGCGGAGTTTGAGAAGATGGTGACAGAATTAGAGCAAAGTTTTGATAAATTGCAAATAGCGACTTTTTTTACGGGAGAGTTTGATCGTAATAACGCGGTTTTAACTGTGATTTGTGGTTTGGGAGGCAAGGACGCCCAGGATTTTACAAAAATCATAGCTGAGATGTATCAGGGTTTTTGTGAGCACTTTGGTTTTGAATGTCAGGTTTTAAATATGACTTATGCGGAGGCGGGCCTAAAATCTATGGCGATGAAAATTACAGGACCTTACGCTTATGGTTGGCTGAAGTTTGAACACGGTGTGCATAGATTAATTCGTTTAAGTCCTTTTAATTCTGGAAACACGCGGGAAACATCTTTTGTAATGGTAGATGTTTTGCCAGAAATTCAGTTTAATGAGAATTTGAAGATAGACGAAAATGATTTGCGTATAGACGTGTATAAAAGTTCGGGTCCTGGTGGGCAATCGGTGAATACTACTGATTCGGCGGTGAGAATCACGCATTTGCCAACAGGAATTAGTGCCGCCTGCCAAAACGAGAGGAGTCAGCATCAAAACAAAGAAAATGCTATGAATTTAATCGTTGCTAAGTTAGCCAAGCTAATGCATGAAAAACAGGCCCAAACTTTAGATGATTTAAGAGGCCATAAACACGAAATTTCTTTCGGGAGCCAGATCAGAACCTATACTATGCATCCTTACCAACTAGTTAAGGATCATCGGACGAATTTGGAGATTAAAAATATAGAAAGTGTATTGAATGGAAATATAGAGGCTTTTTTGAGGTCTGAGCTTGAAAATCTTAGCGAAATCAGGTAAAATTAAAGGATAATAGAAATAAATTTATGAGTCATACAAATAGTCCGCAACCTAGTCCACCCAGCCCACCCAGTTTGCCGGAGCAAAAGACCTTACCACAGGGAAGTACTAAGCAAGAGCTTGCTGAGTTAAGGGCTGGTATTCGGTATCTTTTATCTTCGGAGGATGATCCGCAGGAGAGAGAATGGATATGTGAGAAGATTTTGGCTGATGGTAATAAGATGCGTTTGGTTTGTGGAAAGGAAAAAAAAGTTGTTCCTACGGAAGATATTTTAGGGATTGTATTTCCGAAGTCAAAGCCAGCGGTGCCCGAGGCGTCGACCGAGGATCAAAATGAGTCGAGCTTTATTCCCCAAAAAATTATTGATAAACCGGCCTCTATAGAAGAATTTCAGCAGAGCTATGCGGCCGTGGGTGATAGTGTGGCTATGGGCTTAAACAATGCCTATAGTCGATCTAATACAAATGCTATAAAGAGTAGAACGGTGCAGGAGGTGACGCGTAAGTATCAAGGACCGATAAATCATGATCCTGGTAATTATGTGCCAGTTTTGTGTGGTTATAATAATTGGGGCGAATTGAATACTGAGGAGGGAGCCAAAAAGGTCGCAAAATCAATAGTGGCTTTGGCAAAAAAAGTTGGTCAGGAGAGAGCTATAGTTTGTATACCTCATACGGTAATTAATAATACAAATGTTACGCAGGAGAGGATTAAACGTTTGCAGGATGCGTTAAGGGCAGCATGTGTGAGAGAGGGGGTGCAGTGTGCGGATTTGTCTTCTATTAAAGCGCCCTTGCATCCTAGCTCAACTGTGCAGAAGCGTTTTTTGAAGAAAATATATAATAGTTTAAAGTGAAAATGAAAATAGTTACAGGTAAGAATAC
>CAZFPD010000070.1:0-4278 GCA_964521035.1 uncultured Candidatus Peribacteria bacterium | reverse complement strand
AATTTTGAGAATTCTCTATCGCAATCAAGTCTAAAACGTCTTCTACTACACAAATGGTGGAGTGGTCTCTTTTTAAATTGTCACAAATTTTACAACTTTGATTTTTACAAAAGTTAAAACATTTCTCACAAAAATTAATATTATCATGCAGATTTTTCAAGGCCTCAGCTAGTTCCAGGGAATTAAGCTTGGGCTTTTTCAAAACGTGAAAGGCCAACCTTTGAGCTGATTTGTGACCTATACTAGGGAGCTTGGCCATCTCTTCAATCAGATCAACCAAGGCTTGGGGCAGATAATTAGAGCTTTGCATACAAAGTTTAATTTAAATTTAAGAATCTAAGAAATTTTTAGCTTACGATGTTAATATAAATCATTTTGCATGCATTACAAACTCAATTTTATTTTAGATTCCAAGGCCAACAACCTAGAAGTTGCAATTTTAAAGGGTCTACCAATTTGGAGGTTTTCTGGAGTGAGTTTCAAGCACAACAACATTAAAACCCGCCTGTCTGCCATTTGTAAAAGTTTAAACTTGAGGCTCCCAGCCAAAACTCTCTATATATCCTTCCAAAGCACGCTCTCCTATTCGGAGTATTTAAGGATGGAATTTTATATAATTTGGATCCTGGCCTTTTTATTAAAAAAAACCACAGCCTCACCCAGGTTTTTCCCTAAAAGCAAACTACAAATAGATCTGAGCGCCAGTGTATCCATGGCTAATCAATCCTACAGTTTTTACCAGGCTATTTTAATTTTAAACAATCCTAAACCAGCTCTTGGGAGCTTACGTAGCTCCCTATTTCAAAATTTAATTCGTAAATTAATCCTCAGTCGTTCCAACATTCTCATCCTGGGACCCATTGGTTTCGGCAAAACTTTTAGCGTCATGCACGTGCTAAGCCAGGTTTCCCAATCTTACATAATGCATATCGACGCTCTCTGTGGTTTGCATAAGTTTAAAAGCCTGATAGCCCAAGTTGCAGAACCCAAACAGGCCATTTTTCACCTAGATGAACTAGGCAGTTTCAGTCAAGAAAAATTAGCCCTAGTCAAACTAATCACAGACAAGACCCTCACTAAAAATGCCACCGTTTTAGCCACCGCCAACCCTTGTAAGTGCGGAAATTATCTCAATCAAGCCCAGTCCTGCCGCTGTTCTCAAAACAGTGTCAGAGCTTATTATAAAAAGTTGTCACCAGCCCTCTTGGATAGATTCGATGTCATCCTGTACTACGAGCAAGACATAGAGCTAAAGCTAAAGGAGTTTGCAGAAATCTTAAAAGACCCAGGGCTCGCTTGTGTTAGTAAGAAGCAGTTTTCCAGCCAACTAGAATCTAATTTATTAGAGTATGTTTATACCCATAATTTGTCTCAGCGTAAACGGGCTCAACTTAGACATTTAACGCAAGTTTTTTGCCATAAATCCGGCAGCACAAAGCAAGGTTTAGAGCTGGCTAAGCTCTGCCAACAATTTTACCTACAACAAATAAATGTCTAATCAAAAAGTACTTGGCCAAATATTCGAATTCTATACTCAGCAATATTTAAAAGCTAAGCAGTTTCAGATCATACATACAAATTACCGAGGAATTTTTGCTGAGATAGACTTGATTTGCACTCACAGGCAAACCTTGTATTTTATAGAGGTCAAGTTTAGGTCGCATGAAAATTTTCAAGATACCCTCGAGCTGTATTTGAAAAGCCAATATGCCAAGCTGCTAAAAGAAATCCACTGTTTCCGCCGCCAAAATCCGAATTATAAAACACAGCAGATACAAATAGAAATTTTTTTATATAGTCAGCAGCCAGAAAAAAAGCTAAAATTAAGATGCTTTAAGTTAAGCTAAATGAATAATTTTCGTTCACTGCTAATTTTGCTGGTTTTTTATCTCAGCGCCGCTTATGTGGTTTACTGGGGTATTACAGAAAACTTTGGCTATCTTCGCATCTTGTCCGAAAAATCGCTTAATATAACTATCGCCGGATCGGAAATAGACTGTCCTAAGTTCCCCTGCCGACTCAAAATCAGACCGGGCACCTACAATCTAAGCTTAGAGCACAAAAACGAATTCAAAAAGCATTACAGGGTCACAATCACCCGTGGGCACCTAGCTAAAGTCGAGTACAAGTCTCAGTCCAAGCTACAATTACAAGAGGGACAAACCCAAGCCGCCTTCAACATGCTTTTTTCAGAAAACTCTAGCCAGGTCCAAGCTTATAGCGGCAAAACTATAGCCAGGTTTAATACACTGTATCACGATCTCGATTACGCCCTCAACCAAAGCAACGACAAGGCCTTGTTCTTTTCAGTAGCCAAACAAGCCGCCTTTGTAATTGATCTAAAAGCTTTAAGCAAGAAAAGTGTCGATCTGCAAGGACTCAAGTTCCTAAGTATGAACTTGATTAACGATACAGACGTTTTGATCCAAACGCAAGACGGGGTCTTTCAGATCCTAGATGGCGACATAGTGCCATCCTTGTATAAGCAGGCCAATTTTGTGGGATCCTTGGATGAGAAATGGCAAATAGTAATCAGCGCCCTGAATCTATCCAAACAAGGCAAACAGGCTCAGCTGTCTGTGATGGATTTGCTGAGTTTGAGTCAGGAAGCCACAGCCGGCAATTACTACTTATATCTGCTAGACAAAGAGACTAAGCAGCACTACTACCTTAGAACTTTACAAGACTTTAAGCCAAACGAAATAGGGCTTTCTAAGGCCTATTTCCAAAACAAGTTACATTCTGTCTTGCAGCTGAAGCACAAAAGTTTTATCATGATACCCTAATTCTATTTATGAAAAACCCTCCACACTCATATGAAGCCGAAATCAGCGTACTCGGTTCTATTCTAGTTGATCCAGATAGTCATACCAAGGTCGGCGATATAATCCACCGGGAGGATTTTTATGATCCCAAAAACCAGGTGATTTACGAGGCCATGAACCAGCTTATTAACAAGAATGCTAAGGTAGATTTAATTACCCTGTCTAATCACCTCAGTGGCCAAAAACTAACAGAAAAATGCGGCGGGCCAAGCTACTTGGCCGAACTCATAGAAAGGGTACCGACCTCGGCCCATATCGTACAATATGCCTTAATAGTCAAACATAAGTCCACCCTTAGAAAGCTTCTCAAGGCCGGCCAGGACATCACGGCCCTAAGTTACGAGGAGGATAAGGATGTCGAAGCCCTGCTAGAGAAGGCCGAAAAGCAATTGTTTTCTGTTTCCCAAAATTTTGTCAAAGATAAATTTGTACACATTAAGGATATTTTAACCGCCACCTACGACAAAATCATAGACCTGCATGACCCAGAAATGAAGGACAAGTTTACCGGAGTTCCAAGTGGCTTTAAATCCCTCGACAACATTACTAACGGATTTCACTCTTCGGACCTGATCATACTGGCCGCCAGACCTTCCATGGGTAAAACAGCTCTAGCTCTTAATATGGCCCAAAATGCAGCCAAAAAGGGTCACTCTATCGGAGTAATTTCTCTAGAAATGGCTAAAGACCAGCTGGTTGAAAGGATGTTTAGCTCACTTTTAGAGGTGGACTCCTGGAAAATCAAAAGTGGTAAATTAGAAGAGGCTGACTTTGCCAGAATTGGACCAGTCATGGACCAGATGAACTCCCTCAAGATCTATATAGATGATTCCCTAGGCAGTTCCGTTACAGAGCTTAGAGCCAAAACTCGCCGCCTGCAAATGGAACACGGTCTAGACATGCTAATTATTGATTATTTACAACTCATGTCCTCAAACAAGGGTGGGGCAAGCTTTAATAGGGTTCAAGAAATTGCCGAAATATCCAGGTCCCTTAAATCCCTAGCCAGGGAGTTAAATATTCCAATCATAGCACTTTCTCAGTTATCTCGGGCAGTTGAGAGCCGGCCAAACAAACAACCGGTCCTATCTGATTTAAGAGATTCTGGTGCCATAGAACAAGATGCCGACATAGTCCTAATGTTATATCGTGATGATTATTATGACTCAGACTCAGATCGTAAAGGACTGGTAGATGTATTTATTCGTAAGCATAGAAATGGACCCGTTGGACAGATAGAAATGAAGTTTAAGAAAGAAAGAATGCGTTTTTATGACCTAGACAAGAAGAGGCCTGAACAAGGACAGGCAGCCCAAAACAGAACTCATAAAGAAGTGGGCCAAGCAAAAACCGAAAGCTTCGCTGGTGCAGAAACTTTCATTCCAGATTTTTAAAAATGGTGGGCAGGAAGGGATTCGAACCCCCGAAGGCTGAGCCAGCAGATTTACAGTCT
>CAZFPD010000069.1:2935-4297 GCA_964521035.1 uncultured Candidatus Peribacteria bacterium | reverse complement strand
GGATCGTTTAGCCGTATACCTACCTATGGACTATAACCGACATGGTTTGATAAAAGCTTTGGTTGATGCAATCATTGCAGACCCAGCTGTTACAAAGGATCAATTAACTGATGTAAAAAGTGCGATATCACTCACGATAGGGTTAGCTGTTAACGCTTTGACAGCCGTTGAGATAACTCTTTTAGTAGATGCGTTAGCTGTCGCTATTGCTGAAAAGGTGAGTGTGGCCTCGTTACTTCCTACAATTAATGGCTTGGAAGAAAATAAAGAAGCTCAGGGGTTAGGTATTTTAGATAAAATTATTGCTAAAGAGCCAACTTTAGAGCAGTGTAAAGCATTGTATAATAGATCGAAAACGAGGAATCCGCGTTGGTGGAAGTTTGAATTAAAACTGACTGACTATATGAAAGAAAATGCGCATGCTTTAGGTGTAAAATTAGATGAAAGGGCGGTTGCTACCTTGGAAACTTTTCCAGAAGCCTTGCAGGCTGAAATCCTTGGACCTGAATATTTAGCGTTTGATTCTTCGACTGACTTAGGTGAATATATGAAAGGGTTAAGAAAAACCCATCGTTTAGCTTTTGCAGGCATCAACGCTGGTGATTTTGCCAACAAAGGGTTTGCTAATAAGGCTGGAGTAACATTTAAATTAGGAGCAAGTCAGTTTCCAGTAGCACAGAATACAGAGAGGGAATTTGCTTTGCGGCTGACTTATAAAGATGCTAAGGGTGTTCAGGCCAATGTGAAGAATGCTCAAGATTTTAGAGAGAACATGACTAAATATTTAAATGAGACTTTTGGTAATGAGAATGTGTCTCAAAAAGCCTTAGCATTGCACGCTATGATGCCTAAAATTCAGACAAAGAAGAGTCAAACTCGTTTGTTTGTACAAACTGCACTTGATAAGAGTGTTGAGTTAAAAGATTTATCACGTACAAAGAATGCTTTGTTTCACGCAGATTATATGAATTTGAAAAAGTTAAAAGATATTGATTTGAGCAAGTTTATTAATGGTTCGAGTAAGGCTGAAAAGAAAAATCAAGCTGCTCAGTTGTTTGCCTTAGCCGCACAGAATGAGACTAGTTTAAAGGCTTTAAAAGCTAATGATAAGTTTGCAGACTACTACTTTGGAGCAGGGAAACTCTTTGATCATACAACAGATGCCAATTTCACTTTATTGCAGAAATTTACTAAGTTATCAAAAGATCAAATTAAAGCTTGAAAGGCAGTTGGCCCCAAGCCAGGGCTTGCCCCTAAGCCGGTTAAGTCGGCTGCGGAGCAGTTGCGCGAGCGTAATCAAGCCTTGACTGTTCAATTGCGCTCGGACTTTGCGCGTAATACGGCTTTGATTAAAAAGCGAGG
>CAZFPD010000069.1:0-2925 GCA_964521035.1 uncultured Candidatus Peribacteria bacterium | reverse complement strand
TTGTTGGGTAGTGGTATGACTGCTTCTAAATGGCGTGAGGCAACTGCTAAATTGCAGGGTTTTGAAGTTTGGATGAAGAATGATTTTGATGCCTCTCAATTAGTTTTACGTCAGCAGTTGAGTCGAAAACTCAATTTGATTAATGCCGATCTGCAAAAGACGATTGGATCTTGGAGTTTTAATTTTTTAAGTGCTGCGCAGCAAACTTTCTTGCAAGAAATGTCACAGGGGATTCAGGCTGAAATAAGTCGAATAGATGCCGAATTTGTAAAGTGTCCGCCCTTGTAAACAGGCGCTTGTTTTTTTTGCGTTTTTTTGGGTTTTATGTTATAATAAGGTTGATTTAGATTTTAATTGTAAATTATGTTTATTGAAAAACGTTTAGTCTTTAAAGAAGAACAACCTGGTGCAAATCCAAAAGGGCTTGATCAGCCAAATGCTAAGAAAAATTTAGAGGCTTTAAAAAGTAGTACTGGCCAAGAAATAGACCAAAAAATTGATATGTTAGGTGATGCTAGTAATATTTCTCGTCCTTTAAAGGAATCGCTTTCTTACGATATTGAGTTTTTACGAACTATGAAAGATGATATGTCCTTGATGACAACTTCAATTTTAGAGAGATGGCGTGGAGACCAAGAGGATTTTGATGAACCTGTTTATGAAAATTTACAAAGTTATAATCTTTTGTTAACTTTTTTAGAAGCTCATTTGCGGTTTTTGAAGGCTAAAGGCCCTTATAACGTGCATTGGGATGGATGGATGAATCCTGAAGACCATGATTATGATGAGATGGTTAATGGAATTAAGGGTTTAATTAAGTGGGTGAACGAAAACCAACCTACGGCAGAGAATGTTGCCTCTTTTCAATTTGATTTTGATAAAGATATGGCGCAACTTAAGCAAGAGTTAAAAGCTTATAAGAAATTGAAAAACGATGATGCAGAGGATTATGATTTAGATTCACAGTTAGATGTGGTGCGGGCCTGGGTAAATCGTTTTGCTAAGGGTATTACCACTGAGGCCGAAAAAGCGCGTTTGTCAGAAATTACAACAATGTTGGAAGCTTCTTTATTGGATGATGATACTGTTACTGAAATGAAAGAAAAATTAGAGTCTGCCGAAGTATCAGAACAGTTAAATTTTCGATCAGCTTTTGAGGCCAAGTTTAATGCAATACTAGAATCTAATATAGATTTAGAGGCTTATTTTGCGGATCAGAATTGGAGTCGAGCCGAAAAGGCAGAGCAAAGCTTGGAAGTAGTTGGGGATGGGGCCTTTTGGTTGAAGAAAAACTTAAATGCTGGGACTTTTAAAGCTTTAATGGAAATTATGGGTGCTAATTTAGATCAAATGTCTGCAGTGGCACATTTGGCATCTGAACCTGCTAATTTTGGTTTTGATCCAAGTCGTTATAAGACTTTGTTATATGCTATGGCTTTGGCTTGGCAGGCTCTTAAGGCATCAAAAAACAATTCTAGGCTCGGGGACAAAATTTTAGATGATGGAATAAATGATGCTGAAATAGCGCAATTGAAAAGCGCTGCACAGGCTTTAAAAGAAACTGATATACAAAAAATGTATTTAGTTGACCGAGTGACTCGTATGAGGGCTCAGGATTCTTATGATACTTCTTTGCCTAAGGAATTAGCAGAGATTTATAACTTTGGTCGTCCAAGGGCAATTTTTAGAGAAGCTAAGCAAATGATAGATCAGTTTTATGATAAAGCTTACGGACCAAATACCCCAGGTGAAAGCAAAGTAAAAGAATATTTGGCGCAGGCGATGTTTCCATCTAGCCGTAGCCCGTTAGGTCGGAGTGAAGGAGAGGCTGTGCTTGATCGCTTCGCTCAATTAACTCAAGTCCAACAGAATCAAGTAGGGATGGTAATGACTAGAAATTTAGAGTTGAATAAAGAATATATGATTATGAAATTGGTTGCACCAATGATGATAGTTGAGCTAGCAGATGGTAAAGGACCTGATTATTTAGCGAAGGCTTTAGAAAGTGCACATTTTAATAAAGAGCAAATAGCATTTTTTGAACAATACGTAGCTAACTTTGCGGGAGTTAGTTTAGATGTTATGGTGAATGGTCTTAAAGATACCGTAGTTTCCGAGGTGCCACTAATGATAGTTGGTTTTGGATTTGGGAATTTGTTTGTTAAAGGTGCTGCTCTTGGAGCAAAAGGATTTCAAAAAGCTGGAAGATATGCAGCTTACACAGAGAGTTTTGCTAAGTTTTTAAATCCTAATAATGTTGTTGCGAAATTTTTGATGTCCATTCCTAGAGGAATGCAACATAAACTTGCTCGATATGTTCCAGGTGCTGCAAAAGAAACAAGTAGTTTAGTGGCTGGTTTAGCTATGACTAGTACTTTGAAACATCGTTTAAATGAATCTGAGATTCGAGAATTGATGAAGGAAGATTTTACTGAGCTAGACAATTTGATAAATTTATCCAAGGGAATTGCTGGATTTTCTTTTGAAACTTTGTTAACTGCTTTCGATACGGAGAAGGAGGGTGAATTTGGTACGCAGGTTTCTTTGTTATTGGATCATGCTAAGGATAATCCAATGTATGCTGGGGCTATGTTTGCAGCCTTGCCAGGTATGATGAAGCTTCTGAGATGGCCTACTTTGCCTTCATCGGCTGCTAAAAATGCTTATATTAGTTCATTTGTGAGAGGGGTTTTAGATTCAGGAATAGCAGCGGGAGCAATTACTGCCGCTGAAAGATTTATACCAACTGGTTCGACTCAGACTGCGGGTGGTTCGGCACAAACTATAAATCCTATGACTATGTTGGAGTCTTTGCACACCATGCATGGTGAAATGATGAAAAATCCGACTTTGTATAAGCAAAGCGATTGGGAGAAATTTGTGAACCTTTGGGCGATGTTAAAAGCCTATTCGGTAGGTGGACGA
>CAZFPD010000068.1:0-4494 GCA_964521035.1 uncultured Candidatus Peribacteria bacterium | reverse complement strand
GCTATCATTACACCTAAAAAAGAAATTAAAGATAACTGCAAACTCAAACTATAAACAATCGCCAAAGGCCAAACTGAGCCAATTACAAACAAACTAAGTAAGATCAATTGCCAAAATTTTAAATTAGCAAAGCGCTTTAGCAAAAAAAACATCGCCAAAGCCCGAACTATCGGTGGCTGAAAACCAACTACAAAAAAATATACCATCAACAAAGGATATAAAATCCACTTATGCCAATTCAAAGGCGCAAATATTAACACACACATCAACAAATCTATTAAATAAGCAATATTCTGGCCAGATGCCACTATCAAGTGTGTAACTTGCGATTTTAAAAAAATATCCTGATCGCTCTTGTCAAAAACCAAACTATTACCAAACAACATACCTAAAATCAATTTGGCATTTTGAAAGCTTAATTTCTGTAAAAAAAAAGCCCCCAAATCCAAATCTAAAGCCGGCACAAATTGCCATTTGTGCACAATTTTTAAGTCCAAAATCTGACCAAACTCATTCAAAACCACTTTTTGCCGACAAAAACCCTGCATATCAAGACACCATTTGACTTTTACTTCTAATTTTAATAAATCTAAAAAACGCAAATCATGCGCTTGTTTATAGACCAAACTCCCATACAAAAAACCCTGATCAAAAGACACAAAACATAAACGTAAAAAACTACTGTCAAAAAATCGCTTTGGTATCTCACAAACCACAGCATACACCTTAATTTCTTGAGGATAGCTCAAGCTCGATTGCCAATTGACCTGCCAATTTAAAATAAAAATTAAATATAATAAAATCCACCTCATAAAAGCAGCATATGTGATTTGAAACTTATGATTCTAAACTTTATTTTTATACAAAATTATAGTATGGTAGGTAAGTAAGAAAATTTATGCACTTTAAAATTCATTCAGTAGCACCAAAAGCCTTTTATCAAACTAAAAAATTCTATCTTTACCTAATCTTAGGCTTATTTATTATTTGCAGTCTTTTTGTAGGATTTTCACTACTCGGACCCAAACATAATCCTATCGAAAACTTTCTAATCAGCAAACTCCCAGACAACTTAGCAAAAGACAAACATGGCTTCATTAACGTGTTAATAGCCGGATCAGGGGGCCAAAACCACATTGGAGGAGAACTCACCGACGCCATCATTGTCGCATCCTTCAATCCCAAAACTCAAAAAGTGGTCATGATGTCACTGCCACGAGACCTACATGTACAACACCCTCAAATCATCTCCCAAAGAATCAACAGTATTTACGAAAATTATTATCGAAAAATAGGAGCCAACAAATCCATGGAAATAATCAGCCAAGTTGCCTCCCAAGTTACTGGCGTAGAAATACCCTATTATGTAAAAATTAATTTCCAATTTTTACAAGAAATCATAGACCAACTCGGAGGCATCCAAATTTATGTTCCCGAAATGTTATACGACCCCTATTATCCCGGCCCAAACTATAGCTACCAAACCTTTAAACTCCAAAAAGGTCTACAAAAATTCAATGGAGCCACTGCCCTCAAATACGCTCGCTCACGCAAAACCTCATCCGATTTTGCCAGATCTAAACGACAACAAGACATCATTCTAGCCATCAAAAACAAGGCTCTCAAATCCAAAGTCCTTACCAATCCCAAAAAACTCAAGGCTCTCTTTAACATCCTACAAAAAAACCTAATTACCAACCTACAAATGGACGACATTATCACCCTAGCCCTCAAAGGCAAAAATCTTGGACCCCAAGACCTGCGTAATTTAGTCCTCAGCAATGACTTTTCAGAAACAGGAGGATTTTTATATACACCTCCCCGCGAAGAATACAACCAAGCCTTTGTACTCAAACCAGCCGATAGTACCTACAGCCAAATCCATTTGTACTTTTTAATTAACCGTATCTATTTTGACACCATGCAATATCTTGGAGAAATTGAAATTCAAAACGGAACCTATATCAGTGGACTAGCCGGCAAACTCCAACAAATCCTTAAGCGGTTTGGCATCGCCTCCAGCACTGCCAATGCTGAACAAAGACCTGTTTTAGAAACTCAATTACAACATTATGATTTAGTTGGCACAGATACCAAAACCATCCTCAAATCCATCCTAAACATCAACAATTTTCAAAAACTCAAAGTCACAAATCCAGATTTAGGCATACAAACTCAAATCTTGCTAGGCCAAGATTTCGTATCTAAAATTGATCAACTAGATTCCTTTTCTAATTATTACGATATTATTTTTCAAACCGAAAAAGATATTCCTAATATGACTACCGGTTCAGACCCAAACTCTAACCTTGCACAATGATAGAATACCTGATTCTAGCTCAATTAAAAGCTGCCCAGCAAATGCATTTTCAAGTCCAAACCACACCTCTCGTTTCAGCTGAGTCTGCTCTCGTTTACGACCTAAACACCGACAATTTTATTTATAAAAAAAACATTCATCAAAAATTATCTATCGCTAGCTTAACCAAACTAATCACTGCCTACATCATCATCAGCGAACACGACCTACAAGAAATCGTCACAGTCCCGTCGCTAGCAAGCACCGTAGCAGGTTCTTCCATGGGTCTGCGCAGCCAAGACCAACTTACCATTCACCAACTACTACAAGGCCTATTAATTAATTCTGGCAACGACGCTGCCCTAACCCTAGCCCTGCACAATGGAGGTGATCTACAAACTTTCGTATCAAAAATGAATTTATATGCTAAAATGCTAGGGCTCCAGCATTCTTCCTTCCAAAATCCCATGGGTTTTGACCATCCTAAAAACTTTTCGACTGCAGCGGATCTACTAAAACTCAGCCGAAAAATCACTCAATTCCCTATCATTACCCAAATCGCCAATACTAAACAAAAACAAATCAAATCTCTAAAAGGACGCATCTATAAACTGCGTAACACCAACCAAGAACTACATAATTATCTAGCCATTCAAGGGCTAAAAACAGGCAAAACAGACGCTGCCCAAGAATGCTTTATTGGGCTCAACAAAGAACAAAAACTCTCCATAGTTCTCAACTCCCAAAACAGGTTTTTAGACACCAAAAACCTACTCGATTGGAGTCAAAAAATTAACTATTAATCATGTCTACCCTATATCAAAATCTCTCACTAATTTTTGTATGCTCAACCTTCAGTTTTGCAATTGCATACTTTATTAGCCCCTATTTCATTAAACTCATCAGCAAACTCAAAATCCACCAACAAATTAAAGAAGAAACTCTTGGAGGTTCCAAAACACCACTCTTTCACGCCCTGCACAAACAAAAAACCGGCACCCCAACTATGGGAGGCATCGTTATATGGCTTTCTGTCATTATTATTTGTTTATTATCTATCTTATCCAGTTACTTCGGCTACACCACTTTCAACCTCATTAACCAGCAAGAAACCTATTTACCCCTCTTTACCCTCACAACTTTTGGCTTATTAGGAGCAGTAGATGACTATTTTACCGTGCGCGGCATAGGCAAAACTAAAGGTCTGGCAGCCAAAACCAAATTCATCTGGATGACCATCTTAGCGCTCCTTGGAGCCTACTGGTTCACCTTTAAACTCGGCTACAACACTATCAGTCTTTTAAACACAGAATATTACATAGGATTCTGGTACTTTCCACTCTTTGTTTTTCTCATCACTGCCAGCTCAAATGCAGTCAACATTACAGATGGACTAGATGGCCTCAGCAGCGGCCTCGCCATCTTTACCTACGCAGCGCTTGGGATCATTGCTTATACCCAAGGTTTATACATCCTCACCACCTTCTGTGCCACAATTATTGGGGCCACAGGAGCATTTTTATGGCACAATGTACCTCCAGCTAAATATTTCATGGGAGACACCGGATCTCTAGCCCTAGGCGGTACCATAGCCGTCATCGCCTGTCTCACAGACACCATCCTCGTCCTACCCTTTTTAACTGCCATTTTTATCTTAGAAACCTTATCCGTAATTATCCAATTAGCCTCCAAAAAATTTCTGCACAAAAAAGTTTTTCACATAGCTCCTATTCATCACCATTTCGAACACCTAGGCTGGCCTGAATACAAAATAACCATGCGGTTTTGGATGCTTGGTGGTTTTTTTACAGCTCTCGGGCTAATTCTATACCTTGGTGGAATTATTCACTAAGTAAATCTTGCACATCAATATTTTCCTTTATAATTTCAGTCTGTCCACCATCTCCATCTACAGTCGTTTTAGTTGCAACTTCGTTTAAAGACGGCAATTCAAATTTATAAGACTGGGCCAAATTATCCACACTTTCGCTCAAACTCTCTTTCACAGATTCTATCTCCTCCAAAACCTCAATATCATCCTGATCTTTAGCAATTTCATCTAAAAGATTGATGTTTTGCTGAGCTAAATCCATCAATTCTCTGGATTCCTCTATATCTTGCGCTTCAAACTCTCCTTGCTCTTCTATCAAAGCCGAATCTAACACACTTTTAATATCATCTATAGCCTGTTCATC
>CAZFPD010000067.1:1403-4557 GCA_964521035.1 uncultured Candidatus Peribacteria bacterium | reverse complement strand
GAAATGGTGGAATGAAGATGGCGGTCTGGATAGCACAGGCAGTTATAAGAACGGATTAATGCATGGTAAGTGGATTTACTATCATAAGAATGGCAATATTAGAGGAAGCGGTAATTTTATTAATGGAGATGGTGGAAATATTAGTGAGTTTACAGGGGTTCCATTAAACGGAAGAAATGGTGTTTGGAATTTTTATTATTGCCTTTGTGTTTCAGTCTATATCTTTAAAATCTGATCACAAATTAAAGGAAGTTTTAGTAGGGAAGAATGCAGAAACCCAAGAGCAGCAAGAGCCACAAGAACCCGAGTTAAAAAAGGCTTTAGTTGCCAGTGAGGACCCTTTGCCGGTGCCAGTTGCTTTTAAGGCAGACTTGGTAACTTTACAGGGAATTGAAAATATTCGAAATTTATTAAATTCAGATTATAGGGTGTTTGTAATGTTGGATAACTCAGTTTTAGATGAAAAGATTTATGAGGAAAGAGGGATGTTTTTAACGGAAGTTTATTTGGTGCAAAAAATGATTTTTACAACTAAGGGTGGGGTGAGGCACGGCGATGATACGGCATATTTTTTCGAGGATTTTAAGGCAGCCTTTGAGGCTGTGGATAAACAAGGTTTGATCTTAACTCAGTCTTAGGCTGTGTTGTGACCGAGGATGTCTATGGGGCCGTTTTGCAGGTCTTTTTCGTAGTGATAGATGGCTTTGCGGATTTTGTTTTGGGTAAAATGGGATTTGAGTTTGATGTAAATTTGGCTTTTGTGAGGTCTGTGCCAAAAGTTTTCGATTTGGATGTTTTGATTATAAAAGGGATGTAGTAGGTGGCTAAGGTTAAAATTGCGTTTTTGGTCGTAGTTTAGGATCAAATGGGTTTCGTCCTTGATGTTTTTGGGCGCTTTGGCGTTCACGATAAATAGTTGAGTTTTGTGACTGGAATAAAGTTTTTGCATGGGAAGATCCAGTTGTTCTATGAAGTTTTGATGGCAAATTAGTCCATGTTTTGGGTTTTGGGTTGCCTGCTTGCAAGCTTCAAATAGGTTGTGACAAATTTTAATTTTAGAGGCTTCGATTTTAGGATTTATTATAAAATGACTCATATAGTCCAGCCATACGACTTCTGGGTTTGGATCTATACTTAAAAGGCTGAGGTTAAATTCCTTTTCTATGATGTCGTGAATGTGCAGCTTGTTTTCAATGATAAAATCAAAGTGACTGGGAATGATTTGTTGATTATAATCAAAAATTGGAAGGATGAGATTCATCTCTTGAATATTTTGATTTAAGTAATCTAAATTTCTTTGTCCGCAGATAATTTCTTGCTCTTCGCAGAGTTCTAAAACCAGTTGATAAAGCAGGCTGTGTTTTTGAGAGGGAATGAAATTTAACATAAAGTTAATTATTTATATTTAGTATAAACTTAGATTCTAGAAAATATAATTGACAGTCTGGGCCTTTGACGAATAGAATGTTTATAAATAAAGAGTATTTATGGAAATTTTAGATAAATTAAAAATAGATTTTACAAAGTATGAGCACCCGCCTTTATATTCGGTTGAGGATATGGAAAAGTATGGGGTTAAACTGCCAGGATTAGATACGAAAAACTTGTTTTTAGTAGATAAGAAAACAGCTAGATTTGTTTTGGTCAGTATGCAGGGGAGTGCGCGTTTGAGGATTTCTGATTTGCAAAAATTACTTGGCTTAAAGAAATTAAGTTTTGCTTCGCAAGAGCAATTACTCGAAGTCTTGGGTGTAACGCCGGGGACGGTGTCTATTTTGTGCTTGCTAGAGAAAAAACCCAATCTATTAGTGGTAATAGATGAGGTTTTTAAATCTGCTTCGCAAATTGGTTTCCATCCACCGGGCGATAATAGGCAAACTTTAGTTTTTGATCAGGCGGAGTTTGCCAAAATTTTAGAAATTATAGATTTGAATTTTGAAACTCGTTACTTGAATTTGTCTCCGTAGAGTCCTTTTTCCCAAAGATCAAATAAAATTAGAATGGCTTGTCTGCGGGTAATTGCAGTTTCGCCTGGAGTGTTTTTGCCTATCCCGTTTAACTGTTTATAATTGTTTAGCAGGTCAGTGAACCATGGATTTTTGCTGGTGTTACCTTCTAATTCTGGTTGGATGGAGGCGCGGATGGCAATGACTAGGATTTCTGCGAAGGAAATAGGGTTTTCAGGAATGAATCTGTCTCGGTTGATTTCGTCTTGGTATCCGTAAACTAATCGATTTTGTTTGGCTGTATATACGAAGTCGTAGTACCATTGCTCATTATCTTTCTTAATGTCTCTAAATACATCTTGGCTGCGATCTCCAGCTAAAAGTGGGGTTTGGGTTAGAATGATGCCAATTTTAGCAAATTCAGCGCGGTTAAATTTGGCGTTTGGATCTAGGATTTTGTTGCCATCTTCGAGTAATTTGCCGGTAAAGATGTTACTGCAGAAGGCCCAGAGATATTTTTGGTAATTTGGGTCTTGGATATCAATGTCTAGGAAAGGTAGAGATTCTACGCAGGGTATGACTTGGTTATTGGAAGAGCCGCTTGCTCCGCTACCGCGGCCTCTGCCGCCACCTCCACCGCCGCCACCGCCACCTCCACCGCCGCCACCGCCACCTCTGTTGTCGGCAAGGTTTGCGTCGTCTCCTGCGTTGTCTCCTGCGTTGTCTCCTGCGTTGTCTCCTGCGTTGTCTCCTGCTTCGCCTTCTCCATCTTCTGCAGGAGGATTGTCAATTAGGGGGTCGGCTTCAACTACGCCATCGATGGCTGCAATAAATGGAACTTCGGCAACTTGGGCTCGTCCGAATAAGAAATTGCTAATAAAGGGTGGAATCAATATGTTGTCCTCAGGATTAATTCTTTGGATAAAGGGAGGTAGGTTGAAAACGTTTTGATTGTTGGAAATAAAAGGAGGTTGAAAGTTACGCTCGGCTGGGGCTATAAAAGGCACTTCCAGTTCTACGGCACGAGCTCTGATGAAAGGAACCAGGATGGGATTTTGTAGAATTCTTTCTAAGATCGGTAAATTGGCTTCGTTTGCTTCTTCCAGATTTTCTAAATTAACTGGACGAATAGCAGGTGGTAAGTTGTTAATGCGTGGTTCGGCTTCGTTTAATAGATCTTCTATTTCAACAGGATTCAAAACAGGTAG
>CAZFPD010000067.1:0-1303 GCA_964521035.1 uncultured Candidatus Peribacteria bacterium | reverse complement strand
CGTCAGCAGGAGCGGCGAAGCTAGTAGGAATTAAGAGATTTAAGAAGCTGAGAGGGGTCTTTTTTTGTAGTTGAATAATGTGAATCTGTTGATTTTTGATACCTAGTAAATAGTGAAATTTAGCTGCTGGAGTGCTTGGGCTGCAAGAGTTTTGGCCTATGATTTGGCAGAGATGCAGGCTGTTGGTGAGGGTGTGACCTGTTTGTGGGTTTAGCTTAAAGCTTTGATTAGATCTAACTTGGCGATTAATTTGAACATGAGTTTGATAAATTTTTTGGATTAGTTCATCAGGGCTGCTAAGAATTTGCTTGTTTTGTTTCAGATAAAGACTTAATAATTCTAGCAAATCTTGGTCGGAATTTAGGTATACTCCGTTGAAGTCGGCAAAATTTAATTTAAGTTTAGAGTTTGCATCGTAAGATCCTTGGTGGACTTGAATTTGGAAGAGTTGATCACAATCTGCAAGGAGTTGCGAGTTTTTACATAAATGAGTGAAGTTTAGGGTTTGGCTAAATTTTGGTGATATGGCTTGAGAATTTGTGGAGGAGCTGTCTTGCTGGCTGTGATATATTTGGATTTTAGAATTTTGGAGTAGGGATCCGAGACTTGGATCAAAAGATTTAATGTCGGCGGTATTATATAGGAGGGAGTCTCTTAATTGTGTGAAATTGGAGTTTAAATAATATACAATTTTGAATTGGTCGAGTGGGTTTAGGGCAGTTGTGAAAAAGCCTTTTGACATATAAAGTTTAGATAAGTCGTATTGGCCGGCAAGAGATAGTAGGTTTTTGATGAAGATAGTTTTTTTACGAGTCGATAATTCTTGGCTTTGAAAGACTTGATTATATTGTGCTAGATCATTTTTTAATTCGGAGATAGTGTCGCGGGTGTATATGCCTTGAATTAGGTATTTTAATGTGTCCCGATTTTTTTTGTGATCTAGTTGCTTGAGCATTTGGCCATATTGTTTGTTGAAAAGCTGAATGCTGGCTGGATCTAAATCTGTTTGGGCTAATTTAGAATATAGGCTGAGATAGTAAAGTTTTCTGTATAGGAGGCCGTTAAATTCACTGAGCAAGAGGTCTGCGGGACTTTGAACATTGATTGCAAATAAGTAATTAGCTTGGCCTGGATAGTTTTGTAGGTCCAGGTTTTGGGCTTGTTTGCTGGAAATTATGTCTAGCAGAGTGAGATTTTTTAGAGCCAGTTTTTGTTGCTTGAGCTTGGTAGATTTCAGTAATTGTAGGGTTTGTCCTATCGGTTTTTGGCTTTCAATAATTAGGGTCAGGCTGTTTGGACTGAG
>CAZFPD010000066.1:0-4714 GCA_964521035.1 uncultured Candidatus Peribacteria bacterium | reverse complement strand
CCCTTCTTAAGCAAAAGCGGCGGGGGGCATTGAACCGGAGCACTTTGGGGCACTGCAAACTTGTTAAAATAAGTTTGTGTGTTACCTTCAAATTGAAAACCTTGTTATTTATTGTTTGAAAAAAACTGATAAATCCGCCTGCAGACAGGCGTACACCATCTGCATATACCTGGACTTTGGGATAGTAGACGACCCTTAGCTTAGACTTCCAGGCCTGCCAGCACAGTTCTGGGTCAGACATAAACAAGAAGTAGGATTCACAGAGCCCGCCAACTTTCCTAAAGAAATCACCGCGGACTACATTGAAAGAGGATTGCAGCCAGGGAACATCTTGGATTTTATCATAATCTAGATGGGCCATTTCGTCGCGTAAAACCCAGGTCTTAATCAGGGGCAGTTTTCTGAGTAAGCTGCGCCGACAAACCTGTAAAAATAGGTTGGGCCAGCCCCGCACAGTCATAGCGATCGAGCCGTCATCATTAATTTGTTTCGGCCCAAGGATGCCTATGTCTGGATTTTGCTGCATATAGTTTACCATATTTCGGATCAGAGTTTGGTCTCGTATAATAATATCTGGATTCACAATCAGGTAGTAATCAAATTTACTACCCTTTAAGGCTTGGTTATGGGCTTTGATATAGCCTAGATTCTGGTCAAAAATAATCACTTTCACCCGAGGATATTTTTGGAGCTTCAGCAATTTCTTCGCATTAGCTGAATTACACGAATTATCGGCCACAATAATATGTAGGTCCAGGTCTAGTTTTTGTTTTTGCAACAGTTTTACATTTCTGAGCACTCTGTCTGCTTTTAAAAAGTCCAAAATAATGAGGCCTACACTTAAATCTTTTTTATTTCTAACCATAAGTAAGGATAACGAATTAATAAATAGCTAGTTTTTAAAAACTGATAAGCTAGTACATATAGGGGATTGAAGTATCTAAAACTCCACCGCCAATTCTTTATCAGTAATTTTTTTTCTCCCACAAAAGAGTTGCAAATTAGGGCCTTCGACTTCACTTTAAATTCTACGGCCTGTCTGTCATGGTAAACTACAGCCCCCGCAATCACCTCGGACCTCATGCCGGCCATCTTCATACGCAAGGCCAAGTCACAATCATTTTTATAATGAATGTTAGGATCTAAAACTGCCTTATACAGGGCTGTTAATTTGGCTATGGCAGATTTTTTGAATATCATCAGAGCTCCATTTGGCCCATCACAAAATTTCGGCAAGCTAAACTTGGTGCTGTCTTGATTAAAACCCGTATCTTGAAAACGCAGGGCCTTGTCACAGTTAATCCCACAAGAGTCTATGGTCTGGCTCAAACGCTTTGGGTAATCCCAGCGCAAAATCAAGGGGCTAAAAACCTCAGACTGACTTCTTTTCACATGTTTTACGACCTGGCTGACAAAGTTCTTCGGATAGATCATGTCATTACTCCCACCTATGTAAATGTCTCCTACGGCTTGTTGGGCCATGGCATTGTGCCCGCCGGAGTGCCAAAGGTTCTTGCACTTTTCAACCTTTAAAGTAGGGAAGTGTTTTTTTACAAAATCGTGCGCACTATACACCTTTTCTTCGTGATCTCGCAGTAAAATTTCTAGCCCGGCATAATCCTGCTCCAACAAAGACTTGAGGGATTGGTCCAAATATTTAGTTTTATAAAGGATGATACCTATTGTAACTTTCATTTAAATTTTTCCTATTAAATCTACACCCGGTTTCAAGCTTTTAGCTCCTTTTTTCCAGCTAGCTGGGCAGACTAGGCCTGGATTTTCGTGAGTAAACTTGCAGGCCTGCAGTTTTCTCAGCAGTTCCTCCGCACTTCTACCAACCGAATTATCATGAATTTCTAAAGTTTTCAAAAGTCCTTCCGGGTTAAAAATAAAGCTTCCTCGCAGCGATAATCCCCCAGATGCAATGTAAGTGTTTAAAGCCTTACAAAGCTGACCGGTTGGGTCCGCCAGCATAGGAAATTTAACTTTATTGATAGATTTCGAATGATCATGCCAAGCCTTGTGTACAAAAGCGGTGTCGGTTGAAACGCTCATGATCTCAGCATCTTCTTTTTGAAATTCTGGATATAAATCGGCAATTTCTTCCAGTTCTGTTGGACAAATAAAGGTAAAGTCAGCCGGGTAAAAAACCAGTACTAACCATTTGCCACGAGTTTTACTCAGATCAAACTTTGTGATTTGGCCATTCTGGTAGCCTTCTAAGCTGATTTCTGGCAGAGTCTCATTGATTTGCATAGGCTAAGATTAAATATAAGCTCATTATATCTAAGTCAAGAGCGGAAGCAAACTCTTATTTTAAGAGTTTGGATCCTAGAGTATAAAGTTCATCGGCAAATTTCACGACCCTCTCTTTCAGGTTTTCGCAATTAATACCTTTTTGATCAAAGTCTTTGCCAGTCCCAAAGATCACACGTGGTAATTGCATCATGCGCCATTCATTCATGCAGATTTGGCTTAAGTGCATAGTAGAAAGATAGGATTTGTCTCCGCCGGCCGCACAGATTATTCCAAACAGAGCGTGGTCGAGTTTAGGATCAATACAAGTATCTAAAATAATCTTTAAGTTGTCATTAACGGAATAATCATAAAGTGCCATGCCAAAAACAAAATTATCCGCATCCTTAACTTTTTCCGCCAATTTGTCATTGTCTGGAGTTGTTTGAAACAACGGACCTAATTTGTAATCCCGTGCATCAACAAAGATAACTTCGGCGCCCTGCTTTATAAGTTCGGCCTCCACGGCCTTGCACATAATAAAACTTTTGGATTCCGGGTTCAAGGAAGAGCTAATAATGGCAGTTTTCATGGGCAGGAAAGTTAATTTACTAGATCTTACCGGAGTATGCCTGCTTAGTCAATAGCGTAGGAAATCCTAGTCTCACCTTTTTTGCTCTTTATTTTACGGATTCTGACCGCGCCCACCTCGGATAAGCTAGCCACATGCGTGCCTCCACATCCCATTGGTTGGTAGTCGCCAATTTGCACAAGGCGAACTTGCTTGCCTTCAGGTGCAGACAAATTTAAATCCCTGATTTGCTTGTCTGAGGCAAGAGAACTTACGACTTTTAAATCTTGCGCAATTAGTTGCTTGAGTTTGTCTTCTAGGTCTCCCATAAGTTCAGCAGTATTTTCTATCGAGCCATAAAAGGCCGCGTATGGCCCTTCTGCAAAATGAAAACCTTTATAAGGGGTCAGGCCTAAGCCCATTGCATCTGCTAAATGTGAGATCAAATGTCCGGCGGTATGCAATCGGCAGTGCAGCACCCGCTTAGCAGAGTCAATTGCTAAATTTACGGTAGTGCCAATTGCAAAGTCTGACTCAGAATCGGTATAATGGTAAATAGTTCCATCTTCAGATAATCTCACAGACGAAACCCGAGTTTGATTAATTTGGCCTGTATCTGAGGGCTGGCCTCCACCTTGCGGATAAAAACAAGTTTGGTCAAGTATAATGGCCTGGCCATGATCTGTATCTAAAATGTCTAGCACTTTGGCCTGGCAAGCATACAAGTAGCTGTCATCTAAATATAGTTTCTTGTTCATGATTTTAAGTGATATAAGTTACTGCTTGATATTAAAACAAGCTTGCGTTTTTGTCCAGCTTACGTATAATAAAGCCGTCAACAATAACTGACGACATGCATAAATTATTAACTAAACTAGGCTTTAGCGACAAGCAAGCCGACGTATATTTAGCCCTCTTGGAGTACGGATCCCAGCCGGCTTCTGTAATTGCCAAAAAGACACAATTCCCAAAATCCAGCGTTTTATTTTTGTGTGAGCAGTTAATTGAAATGGGGGTCCTACAAAAATCTCAAAAAGGCAAAACTCAGTATTTTTATGCCAATCCAAAGGAGTTAGAAAAGGTTAAACTGCAGCAGCTGCACGAGCAAAGCGAAGTGCTCAAGAGAACTATTCCATTACTACAGGAATTTAAGTCACCCTTTAGTTCCGAACCCAAGTTAAACTTTTTCGAAGGAATAGCCGGATGCAAAAAAGCCTATTTGCAAATTTTAGAATCCAAAACTGAAGTCCTAGAATTTGGAGTCCATAGTGATTTAGAGGCCAAGTTTGGTCTAAAATTCATGGACGATTTTATCGCCAAGCGCATCCAAAAAAATGTAAAACTTAAAGGCATAGTCAACGAAGATCATGCTCACAAAAATCTTGCCAAATTCAATTTATCGCAACTGCGCCAAACCAAATTCGTAGACGACAAAATCGGCACCCTCTACAGCTCCATCTGTATTTTTGACGACAAAGTTTTACTCTTAAACCTCCACAACGACGCCTTTGCCATTTTAATTCAAAGTCCCCAAGTCTCACAAACCCTCAAAACCATCTTTATGATGTGTTGGGCTTAAAGGGGTTCTTGAGCACCATCAAGAATCAAGTCAGCTTTTGCTTGAGAGTCATCTGCAGCGTAAAAGCCCAATTCTTCTAAAAAATAAATGCAATGAAGCGAAACGGAAAAGTTGAGGTGGAGCGGGAGAATGGGAAAGCAACCCTAGCTGTTCGGCTTGGAAGGTGGATGCAATGAAGCGAAACGGAAAAGTTGAGGTGGAGCGGGAGAATGGGAAAGCAACCCTAGCTGTTCGGCTTGGAAGGTGGATGCAATGAAACGAAACGTTATTTTTAAGGTGGAGCGGGAGAATGGGAAAGCAACCCTAGCTGTTCGGCTTGGAAGGTGGAT
>CAZFPD010000065.1:0-4908 GCA_964521035.1 uncultured Candidatus Peribacteria bacterium | reverse complement strand
TTTTTGACCAAGATTAATTCAGTTTTGGCAATTTTTAAGACAGATTTGGTTGTTTCGGCTGAGGCTAAGGCCATGGCGGAAAAACGTTTGCAGGCTAGAGCTGCAAAGGATTATGCCCTGTCTGACCAATTAAGGTTAGAGATTCGAGCCTTAGGTTATGAAATTCGAGATTCGGGCGATAGTTATGATTTGTATTGATCGGGTAAAATTTGGAGTATGTCCCCTGCTCCCATGATTATAATCACAGAATATTCTTGCGTGAGTTCTGCGAATTTGGCTTTGGTGTTTGTTAGTCCATGGGTGTATTGGGCTTTGTTGCCAATGAGTTTTACTAATTGCTGGCAGAGTTCTTGATCTTGAAATTGGCTTTCGTCTCTTGCTTTATAAATGTTGGGAATATAGATTTGGTCTGCAAGATTGAGAGCTTGAGCAAATTCGGGGAGGAGTTTTTGAGTGCGTGAAACTTGGTGAGGTTGATAAAAAAGGCAGATTTTTTGTGAACCATAGATTTTTTTTAGGCTGGTGAGTGTAGATGATATTTCGCTGGGATGATGGGCGTAGTCATCTATGATAGTTTTGGTGGAGCTTTGATAGATGATTTGTTGTCTTCTCTCTGTCCCTGGAAAGTCTTGGATGCCTTGCAGGATGCTTGGAGTTGGAACAGCATAGAGTTGAGCGACTTGTGCAGCAGCATTGGCATTGTAGTTGTTGTGGGCCATATCCAAATTAAGCTTTAGAGGGTGTTTGTCACTAAATTGATAGACTTGCAGATGTTTAGGAATCTTTAATTGGGAGCTTAATTGACAGTCTTGATTAATGATAAGGTTTTTTTGAGTGCGGTCAACTAATGCTTGGAAGCTGGCTATGTAGCTTTTGAGGTCTGGAAAGCTATCAAAATGTTCGTGTTCTAAATTAGTTATAACTAGGGTTTCAGGTGTGTAATGCAGAAAGCCGGCTTGATATTCGCAGGTTTCGCATACGAATATGGAAGAATCGCTTTGGCTAATATAGTTTTGTTTATTGTGATTAAGTAGTTTGGATCCAATTAAGGCTGAAAATTTGAGTTTTTGTTCCATAAAGATGTTGCATAAAAATCCTGTGGTGCTAGTTTTGCCGTGGGTTCCGCTAATGGCAATGAGTTGGTAATTGTCTAGCAGTTTGCTGAGGGCTTGCGGATATGTGAGCTTGGGGATGGAATTTTGTAGCAGTGGGTGCTCTTCAGGCAGTGCTAGAGAATGTATGATTAGATCAAAATTCTTAGCTTGCGGTGAATTCACAAGTCGAATTTGTTTTTTCTCAAGGGCAAATAAATTTTGATTGGGATGATCATCATGGGCGTAAACCTCTAACCCCAGTGTTTTTAAATGTACAGCCAGAGCACTCATGCCTATTCCGGATGCTCCTAGCAGAAGTATTTTTTTGTATTTTGAGTAGAATTTATTTATCATGTAAATAGTGTAATAGATTTATGATTTCAAAACAAACTAAAATAATACTAGCTTTAGAGCTTTTTTTTGCTTTTTATATGATTTTGGCAATTACTATGAGTGAGTTTGAAAGGTATAAGGTAGAAAAATATATAGACCAGTATGAAAGCCAAAATTTGGAGATAGTCTTAGAAAATCAGGAACTGATGGATTTATTAAGTTATTATTCCTCGGCAGAATATCAGCAAAAAATTGCAAAGCAGAATTTAGGCTTAGTGTTGCCAGGCGAGAAGGTCTTGGTTATCCCTGAGGGTTCTAGTCTAACAGATGGTGATAAATTTAATATGAATGTGAGTTTGCAGAGACAAAAGTTTTTTTTGGAACAGCCAAATTATAAAAAATGGTTGATCTACTTTTTTGGCTATTGATTTTTGGTTAATTTTTAATTAGACTAATTTTGTTTGGCAGGATAGCTCAGCCTGGTTAGAGCACAGGACTCATAAGCCTGGGGTCGTGGGTTCAAGTCCCACTCCTGCTACCATTTTTATCTAGGAAGTTTTGGAGTATGATTTGAGCTGCTAATTCGTCCTTTATTGAAGCGAAAGGAGCTTTGTTTTTAGATGGTAATTTTTGGTATAGATTTTTAGCTTCTTGCGTAGAGTAATCTTCGTTGATGAATGTGTATTTAATCTGGATGTCGCTGAGGATTTGTTGAGCGATTTTGCGAATTGGAAAGTGTTTATTAGGATATAGGTTTTCTCCAATTACAATTAAGTGAATGGCTTCATTTTCAATGATACTTGGGAGTAGTGTTGCTAGTTGCTCGGTGGCTATGGTTTTATAAGGAAAAGCGATAGTTTGTAAACTATCGCTTATGGCTAGGCCGGTATTTTTGGACCCTAAATCTAGTCCTAAAACTTTATGCATCTTGATTTGGTGTTTCGGCCTGGATGTCAATTTTCATCGATGCAACTATGGAGGCAGCTAGTTTAATGTTGATGCCTTCGTGTATTCCAGCTTCTTTGATTTCTTCTTTAATTTTTACTTCTGATGGACCAATGGTGATTTGGAATTGATCTGTGAGAAGTTCACAGATTTTGTTTTGAGATATTTTGGCGTAAAGTTTGCCTTTTTTACTAACTTTAGCAGTATATTTGAGGGTTTTTCCATTTAATTTTTCATATAGTCCTTGGGCTTGCTTTTGTTTTTCTTTGAGTTCAATTTGAATGTTTTTTTGAATTTCTTCGGCTTTTTCAAGTAGGCTTGGGGTGGCGAAGGTGGCTAGGTTTTGAGGCAGTAAGTAGTTCATAAAATAGCCTTTTTTGACATTAATGGCTTGCCCTTTTTTGCCAAGTTTATTTAGCGTTTCTTTTAAGATAATTTGCATGTGAACTTAGTTAATCTTTATTTAATTTTCCATTTGTTTATTCGACTTAGTCTTTGGGCCAAGTTGGTATAATCACTAATGATTTTACGGTTTTTTACTCGCTTGTCAATTAAAATCCGATTATTTTCAGTATATAGGAAGATGGCGGGTACTATGTTTTTGAGTTTTTTGTTGAGAGATTGGATGAGATCTCCTACGTGGGATTGTTTGGATTGCTTTCTAAGGTTTAGCAAAAGATTGTCAACTAGCGGATCTTTGAGGTTGCTAAGGTTAAGTTTGTTGTTTCCACTTTGGGAGCTATGCCAGAAGCTGTAAGCGTCAAAATTGTTGCCTAGATCATGTCCGTAAAGTAGTAGGTCGAATTCTTTTTGTAACATTAGATTTTGAAAAACATCAAGTTCGTATTTTTGCGGAATTAGAGTTATGCCAATTTCTGCAAAATTTTTAACAAGGTGCTTGACTATGATTTGGTTGGTTTGATTTTTTTCTGGATTTATTTTGTATTCTGGATAAGTGAGTGTGAGTTGCACAGCCTGGTCTTGGTAATAGAATTGTTTGTCTTGGAGCACAAATCCACTTTCCTTGAGTAGGTTCTGAATGATATCGGTTTTGACTTCCGGGATTTGGGTAATGTTATCGAATTGAAAGAAAGGATTGGCAATAATTTGCTTATCGGGTAGTAGTTTTACTAGGTCCTTTTTGTTGGCCGCCATATTAAGAGCTTTTCTGACATTAATGTTTTTTAGAAAGCTGTTTTCGGTATTAATAAAGACAGCTTGGTATCTTGGTAGGCTGACTGATTTGGAGAATTTATTTTTGTTGATTTGTATATCTTGACTATTGAGTCCTATGAGATCATCAAAATCTTTTTGATTTTCGATAGCATAATTCTTGTTAAAGATAGCTTGATAAGAGATGTTTTTGATGTGGCCTTGTTTGTTATGACGCTTAAAATTATATTGAATGTAATTTTCGGTTATTTCTTCGTCTGTAATTTGATAATTACTAGAACTACTGAGATCTTGATAAGTAATTTGATTTAAGGCTTTGTTTTTTAATTTGTGTTCTGGAAAGATGGGAACTTCTAGATTAGAAATGAAGAAAATATTTGCTTCTGGGATAGTAAACGTGATTTCTTGCTGGTTGATTTTTTGGATTTCTACTTTGTGAAAATTTTGTTTGATAAGTGGATTTTGATATTCAGGATGTAGATAGACTTGATTAAAACTAAAGAGTACATCATCTGCATCTATGGCTTCTCCATCACTCCAGTACATGTTTTTCGCTAGTCTAATTCTGAATCGGTTAGAATTTTCTTCAATTAAAAATGAGCCAAGAGCTTTTTCAAACTGCTTGCTACTTGGATTGTACTCTATCAGATTTTGTAATTGGAGTTTGCTGAGATCCTGACTGGCTTGATCTACACTATAATAAATTGGATTGTATTGAGTGAAGTTTGAGTAACTCCCAAGTTTTAAGATTTGGTCTGGGTCATTAAAGATAGGTGCTATGATTTTGCAAAGGACTTTGATTAAAATTACTGCTCCTATTAAATATAGTAGTAGTTTTGTTAGCATTAGGTCTCTTTTGTTGTATTTGTTCAGTATATGGCTAGGCATTGCTTTTTAAATAAAATAGAAGCTAATAGAGAGGCTTAAAAATAATATAGCCAGTATAAGGGTAATGTTGAATAAGACTTTCTCTCCACCGCGCTTTTGAGCGTAGAATTCTCCAGTTCCGCCAAAAGTGGCAGATAGCCCGCCTCCACGAGCTTGGCTTAAAATAGTGACAATTAATAGTAAGCTAACTATAGTATAGATAATTTTTAGAGTACTCATTTTATTTGATTAAATTTTTTATAAAATCTAAAAGCCCAATCACAATAGCAAGTTTTAGATAAGAAAGAAAGTCATTTGTGATGAGCAGGCCTGGACTTTGGCTAAGTAGGTTACTAAAGTTGATGGTAAAAAAGATTAAACCGACTTGTATTAGAACTGAGGATAGTCCAAAGCTCAAGTATTTTAGTGGCAGGTTGATAAGTTTAATAAGCGGCATAAGCAATATATTGAGTAAAGAAAGTAAAATACTATAAGT
>CAZFPD010000064.1:0-5102 GCA_964521035.1 uncultured Candidatus Peribacteria bacterium | reverse complement strand
GCTGATAAGTGTAAGAAGCTGTAATACGATATGACATAATCTGCTCGATTAAATACGGCCCAATTATACATAGGCTTTCATGTTCGTCAAGCAGATTTAGTTGAGCTGGGCTTCTATTTCTATTAATCGATTATATTTGGCCACTCTATCTGATCGAGAGACGGAGCCGGTTTTGATTTGGCCGGCCTTGGTGCCGACCGCTAGGTCTGCAATGAAGGTGTCTGAGGTTTCGCCGGAGCGATGGGAAATGACTACTCCGAAGCCTTGGGCTTGCGCATATTCTATGGCTTGCAGGGTTTCTGTGACACTGCCAATTTGGTTGAGTTTAATTAAAATGGCGTTACAGCTTTTTTCTTGAACGGCCCGTTTGAGCCTTTCCAGATTGGTGACCAGCAGATCATCCCCGACAATTTGAATTTTAGAACCCAACTTCTGAGTAAAGGCTTGAAAGGCTTCCCAATCATCTTCGTCGAAGGGGTCTTCAACTGAGCTGAGAGGATATTTGGCGACCAACTCTTCCAGCTTGGCTGAGAATTCTTGGGAGGAAAGTTGCTGGCCTTCGTATAAATACTTGCCATCCTGATAAAATTCGGAGGCCGCGACATCTAAGGCAAAAGAAATTTGTTCGGACAACTTATAGCCAGCAGCTTCAACTGCCTTTGACAATAAACTCAGGGCTTGGTCGTTACTGTCAAGTTTTGGTGCAAATCCTCCCTCGTCTCCGACGGAGGTGGCCTTAGAATCTTTTTTTAGGAGGGATTTAAGTTCATGAAAAATTTCGGAACAAGCTCGGATTTTTTCTGAAAAACTCTCTATGCCATGTGGAACTATCATAAACTCCTGAATTTCCAGGCCATTGTCGGCGTGTTGGCCTCCGTTGAGTACATTGACCATGGGTGTTGGTAAGCTAATATTCTCTGCGAAATTTTGATAATGCGGGATGCCCTTATGCAGGGCTAATAGTCGATTGAAAGCCATGGAGCAGGCTAAAATGGCATTGGCTCCCAACTTACTCTTGTTTAAGGTTCCATCAATTTGGTTTAATAAGGCATCGAACTCCTCTTGCGACTGGAATTGTTGGTCTAAAATTTCTGGGCGTATGACTTCCATGACATTATAAATAGCCTTTAAGACTCCCTTACCATGGTAGCGGGCCGGGTCTTTGTCGCGCATTTCTAGGGCTTCATGCCGACCGGTTGAGGCTCCAGATGGAACTTTGGCTAAGGCTTGAAATTCTGAACTAATAAGTTGGACTTGAATTGTGGGGTTCCCTCGGGAATCTAAAATTTCTAAGGCTTTTACATCTTGAATTTGAATCATAATTTGCGTAATTAAATTTATCTTGCTAATATGAGTTTACATTAAAATGCAGCTCATGGAAATCTCTTTATTAGATCATAACATAACTATTAAAAATGGCAGTACCAAGCTAGGGATTGCCTTAGAAGACGCTAAGTCTCTCGCCCAAAATGACATTAATTTATATCCTATCTTAAGTTCTAGCTTAAATGAAAATTTACAGATAGATTGGCCGGGAGAATACGAGGCTAAGCAGGTCTTGATTAAGTCAGTCGCAGAAATGGTTGAGGGCTCAGAGTTTCGCCACTTCTTGTTTGAAGTGAATGGGGCCAACGTGGCCTACGTGGCTAATTCGGGCTTAAAGCCTGCTAAGGAGGTTCTAGATTTACTCTCCCACGCAGATGTCTTGCTGGTTAGCAGTCTGCTTGAAACCACTATAGCTGTGGATTTAATAGAGACCATCGAACCAAACGAGGTCATTATAATTGACCTGGGAAACCCAGAAAGAATTCAGGAAATCCTCAAGGAGATCGCCAGACCAGAGCTAGAGGCTAGCGATAAGATAGTCTTAAAAAAAGCTGAAATAGAAGAACCTGTACTCAATTATCATATCCTGTCCCTATAGTTTAATGGATAAAACAAAAACCTCCTAAGTTTTAGATCTAGGTTCGATTCCTGGTGGGGACACCACTTGCCTAAAGTGGGCAGCTATTTAGTTTGCGTGTTCTTCGCGGGCTGAGAGTACGTGTTTCGCGTCTAGTTCGAGGAAGGTAAAGGTCCAGACTGTTTTGGTAAAAACTAGCAAAGTGCCCGACAATTGGGCTACAAAATACAGGGTGTATAGTCCAACTAGCAGTGCCAAAATTTGTCCTAAAAGCATATTGGTGAGGCTGACCAAGACTCCAAATAAGAGGGAGAATAAAAATGGAATTCCTAGAATCACGACGATGTTGAACAGAATGCGCAGAGCGACCAACATCATAAGTACGAACAAGAACATGGTTTCTTTCCAATGCTCTACGACCATGGCGGAACTTTTGTGAAAGCCCTCTATGACATTGCTGTTGTCGATAACGATAAAGCTTTCAACATAGGTAAATAACAGCGAAATCACCACGCTAATCAATAAAACTAATAAGAAGATAGGACCTAAAAACTGAAACAAATCGCGTCCTAAATAACTGAGTACGACTGTCATTTCTACCAAAATTGAGGTGAATTTGAAGGCATTGGTGACTAATTTATACTTGAGCAGTTTTAAAAAGGACCTTAGGCCATACTTAATGCCATCTGAGATCCCGACTTCTTGCTTGTTATATTTTCTGGCTATGAGTTGAATCAGAGCTCCTTCGCAAAAGGTGGGAATAAAAAAATATAAAAATAGATAGACGCTGATTGCAATAATGGCAGGGAAGAGGAATTCTGGGTGGCTAGAGAAAAAACCAAAGATAAAATCATACAGGCGCGAGGCAAATCCCTGAGCGCTATCGCTGAGCTTGGGTGAGAACTTGAGGTTGAAATATTGATATCCGAATACCATCACATTGAAAGTCAAAACCAGAATTGAGGGTAAAATCCCATAATATGTGACTAGTCGAGGATTGGCCTGCGTGAATTGCCAGGCGTTTTTCAGGTTCTGTTTATGATCCATAAACTCTACTTAGTTCTTATATTATAGGCCTTTTTTTGGATTTTTGAATTGTCAAAACTGCAAAAACTTGGTACAATTAAGATATGGAGAAACTAAATAAAATATCACATCAGGGTTTAACTTGGATTAATATCAACAATCCTAGCCAGGCAGACATAGATTACTTGGAGGAAAAATATGATTTTCACCACTTGGATTATGAAGATTGTCTAACTCAAAACCAGCGACCCAAGATAGATAGGTACGATGATTATATTTTTATCATCTTACAACTCCCTATTCTAGATAAAAAAACCTCTCGTATAATCTCGGTGGAGTTAGATATGTTTGTAACCCCAAATGCCGTTATTTCCTTACACAGAGGGCATGAAAACATCAATCGGATTTTTGAGCAGTGTCGTGAGAAAGTTCAGTCTCAGGAAAGCTATATGCAAAAAGGTTCGGGGTATTTTGTATATATGTTATTAAACGATATTTTTGAGGCCTGTTTTGCGCTCGTGGATGATCTGACCTATGAGGCTAAGACTCTGGAAAAGGAGGTCTTTGAGGTCAATCAATCTACAGACAAACTCAAGGATATTTTGTCCTTGAAAAAGGATCTGATTAATTTTAGGCGTATTATCTTGCCGCAACGTTCTGTGATAGCTCAACTGGAGCACATTTATATGGGCCAAGATCAAAATCAGGACCTAGAAGTCTACTTTGATAATGTGGTAGATAAGATAGAAAAGATTTATTCAAATTTGGAAAACCAAAAAGAAATTGTAAATTCCTTGCAGGAAACTAATGAGGCAATTATTTTTCATAACACTAACAATGTGATTAGAGTCTTAACGGTATTTTCGGTGATTATGATGCCGCTGTCTGTGATTACTGGTTTCTATGGGATGAACGTGAGTTTGCCTTATGAGCAAAGCTCTCTAGCATTTATGGGTGTGGCTATGTTTATGTTCTGTGTGCTAGTTCTGATGTTGCTTTTCTTCAAGTATAAAAAATGGATATAAAAAGCTTGCAAAATTTTGATATTGCTGTTAAAATTTTTTTGTTTTTTAAAATATCTAATATATGCAAAGAGAGGTAAAGCAAAAAATCATTGGTGATTTTGCTAATAAAAAAGGTGATACGGGTTCTTCAGCTGTACAAATTGCGATCTTAACTCAAAGAATAGTTGAGCTGGCAGAACACTTAAAACTGCATCCTAAGGACAACAGTTCCCGCCGAGGTTTGCTGGGTCTAGTTTCTAAACGACGAAGACTGCTGGCCTATCTAAAAAAGAACAAGCCAGAAAGCTATACAGATATTACCAAAACTCTAGAACTTAAAGCTTAAACCCCTTTCAAAACGGGGTTTTTTTCTTTTAATAATTTGCTATACTTAAATATATTAATTTCAATTATGAATCAACATTCGCACTTCGAGCAAAAACATTCGGTTTCTACTCAGATCAATGGCAAAACGCTTACAATTTCAACCGGTGAGCTGGCTCAGTTAGCTACGGGATCGGTTTTATTACAATATGGAGAAACTTCCATCCTGGCTACTGCCACCTTATCTGAGGGCCGCGAGGATGCTAATTTTTTTCCTTTAACTGTGGATTACCAGGAAAAATATTATGCTGGAGGTAAATTAACTTCTAACCGTTTTACAAAAAGAGAAAATAGACCTTCAGATCAGGCAATTATAGCATGTAGAATTGTCGACAGACCTATTCGCCCGCTTTTTCCTAAGGGAGTTACGAACAGTCTGCAAATTATTATTACTATATTATCGGCTGATTTAGAGGTTGATCCTTCAACTTTTGCTCCCCTGGCAGCTTCGGCGGCTTTAATGGTGGGAGGCATACCTTTTGAGGGTCCAGTGAGCTCAGTAAGAATTGGCCTAGAAAATAACGAGTTGGTTTTGAATCCAAACTACCAACTGCAAAACGAAGGTGATTTGGACTTAATGGTTGCCGGAACGAAAAATGCCATAGCAATGGTGGAGTCTCGTGCTAATGAAGTGACATCTGAAAAAATGTTAGAAGCCCTGCAAATGGCCCACTCCGAAATCGAAAAGCTCTGTGACTTACAAGAGCAGCTGAAAGCTATGGTTAATCCTAAGATGCAAGAACTCACTATAGTCAAACAGGAAAATCCAGCAGCTGAACATGTCA
>CAZFPD010000063.1:0-5224 GCA_964521035.1 uncultured Candidatus Peribacteria bacterium | reverse complement strand
CTTTCCTTAAATTTTAAAATAGCTTTATCAATCAATTGAAGAAGCTGGATTTGTTTTTCTTTTTTTTGAATCGACGTCTTCAGATTTTGTATTTGGGTTTGTTTTTGCATTTTGCTACTTTAATATAATTTTTACAACTTCATTATATTATACCATAGTGCTATGGGTTGCGTCAACCTGAGCCCGCTGAGTTTTTATAGTTTACCAAGGTAGATGATTACATCTAGATGGTTGTTTTTCTGACTTATAATCAACTTTTGCACCAGGATAAAATGTGACCTTGAACTAATATACTTTAGTGATTAAGTACGTGAAAAACAAACTCACTGGCCTGCTCTTAAAACAATTTTGCCACCCTCTAACACTAAAGTCTGGTCTGCAATGGCAAGGGCCGCCTTGGTGTTTTGTTCAACTAAAGCTATGGTCACACCTTGGCGATTAATATCTTGAATCATTGAAAAAGTTGCTTGCATGGCCTTTGGGCTTAAACCCAAAGACGGTTCATCTAAGAGTAATAACTTAGGACTTTGTACTAAAGCTCTGGCAAGGGCTAACATCTGCTGCTGACCACCGGAAAGCAATTGTGCTGCTTGATGCATTTTAGACTTTAACAAAGGGAATTGTTGATATATCTGGGTTAGGCGGCTTTGGGCTGCCTGTGGCTTAAGTAGTGCAAAAGTGGCCACTTTTAAGTTTTCATGTACGGTTAAATTTTGAAAAACTTGCCTGCCTTGAGGTACATAGGCAATACCCTCTGATATTTTTTGATAAGTTGGAAGATTGGTAATATCCTTTTGATTCCAAACTATGCTACCGCTTTGAATATCGCAAAGCTTAAAAATGCTTTTTAGGCTTGTCGATTTACCAGAGCCATTGGGTCCAACTATCGCTGTAATGCTACCTGGCTTAACTTTTAGGTTTATACCTTTGAGTATCTGCATATTTGCATATCCGGCATGTAAATTTTTAATTTCTAACATAATTCATTTCCTAAATAAGCTTCTATAACCCGAGGATCGCTCTGAATCTGTTTGGGGCTACCTATGGCAATAACCTCGCCCGCATCTAACACAACAACTTGGTCTGCTAGGCTGAGGGCAAAGCTCATATCGTGCTCGATCAATAAAACAGTGGCAGATTGCTTTTTAAGCTGAAGTAGTAATTTAGAGATCTGATTGCGAAGCTGTAAATTTACACCAGACAAGGGTTCATCTAACATGAGCAATTGGTGCGGATTCAAAACAGCTCTGGCAATTGCGACCAACCTTTGTTGACCATAGCTTAAATTACTAGCTTTTTGGTGAGCTTTTTCTGGCATTTCAAGCAATTTGAGTATGTGATTGATACGGCTCACTTGATTAAGCGTAACCTGATTTTTGCCAAATAAGTTTTTCCAAAATTTTGTATCTTGATTATCCAGAGCTAATAAGAGGTTTTCTTGGACCGAGAGGTTTGCAAATAACTGAGACTGTTGAAAAAGTCGCGAAATACCAGCGTTAGAAATAGCCTCGGGAGAAAAACGGGTTATATTTTGACTAGCCAATAAAATTTGCCCCGCATCGGCCTGGAGTGTTCCAGAAATCAAATTAAAAATTGTAGATTTACCAGAGCCATTTGGCCCGATCAAAGCTGTAATAGAGTTGGGTTTTAACTCAAAGCTACAACTTTTGATGGCCCTTAGCCCCCCGAAATGTTTCGATAAATTTTGAATTTTAAGCATGTAAATTATTTAAATGAAACTTTGCCAAAGAAACCTTGTGGTTTTTTGATTAAAACCAAAAACAACAGACTGGCATAAATCATTTGGGTCAGTGGCCCGGTAAGCGATGATGGCAAACTTAGAAACCTCAAGGATTCAGATAGTAAAATCAAAACAACTGTGGCAACTATAGTGCCATTAAGAGATCCCAAGCCACCCAAGACAACTATACAAACTATTGGAATGAGCTGCATAGTGGTAAAACTGGCTGGATCAATAAAAGTTACAAAATGAGCGTATAAACTCCCGGCGAGGCCTGCTAAACATGCAGAGCATACGAAGGCAAGAATTTTAAGTTTCAGAGTACTTTTACCTAAAACTCTTAATGCCAACTCATTGTCTCGGGTGGCCTGCAAGGCCGTGCCTAGTGGTGAATTAATTAGCCGCATAAGTATCAAATAAACCAAAACAGCAACAACCATCGTAAAAAGCAAAAAAGCCAAATTAGAACCAACCTGAACCCCAAAGATTATAGGTTTGGCAATATTTGCTAAGCCCAAAGGTCCGTTGGTCCAAGAATGGGTATTTAATAACAAGGCATGCACTAAATAACTAAACGCTAAAGTTGCAAGTGCCAAATAATCAGCTTTGATCCTTTGGGTAAAGACCCCAAGTAGCAAGCCAGCCAAACCAGCTAGCAAAGCTGATACAAACATCGCTCCAATAAACGGTATACCATGTAAGGTCAGCAGGGCCGATGTATAGGATCCAATTGCAAAAAATGCGATGTGCCCTAAGTTAATCAAGCCAGTAATACCCATGGTAAGCTGCAAAGACAAAGCTAAGATCGTATTGATCCCAAACATTGTGGCTAAATGTAATAAATAGGCGAAAGTCATAGAGATATTTTGTTTTTAAATCCAAAAATTCCTTGAGGCCTCAAGGTAAGAAATAGAAATAAGACCATAAAAGCTATGGCATCTTTATAACCGGATGGTAAGTACCAGATACCAAAATTTTCTACTAGGCTAAAAAGGCTAGCTCCAAGTACTGCACCTTGGATCGACCCAATACCTCCAACAACTGCAGCTGCAAAACCGGTAAATACTAATTTGATACCCATGGTAGGGGTCAAGTTGTGTTCCAGGCCATATAAAATGCCGGCCAAGGTTGCTACGATAGAGCCGATAATAAAACTTGCAGTATAAACCTGATTGGCGCTGATTCCCAAAATTTCAGCTTGCTCAGGTGTATCAGCAACTGCCCGCAGGGTGGTACCTAGCTTCGATTTTTTAATAAAGAGACTCAAGACTAATAAAACAAATAGTGACATAATTATGATGCTAATTTGCAAGGGAGTAATGATAGCTTGCAAAAGTTCTATTCCTTGAGTAACTTTCAGCAAGCCGATAGTTTTTGCGTTACCCTCAAATAAAAGTAGGATCAAAGAGTCTATAAAAATCATTAAAGCAATACTCCCAAGCAGTAAAGTTGCTGAGGAGGCTTGCTTGTCTCTGAGTTGCTTATAAAACTTACTAACTACAAATCCTACCAAAGTGGCACCAGAAAATGTCAAAATAATGCTTAAAACAAAATTTAAACCAAGGACTGTAAAAAAGAAATAGAGGAAGTAGGCATTCAAAGTAAGCACTGCTCCATGCGCCAAGTGCAGAAATTTGTTGGTGGCATAAATTATGGAAAAACTTGCGGCTACCAAGGCATAAATTGCACCTGCGACCATGGAGTTAATTAATATTTGGAAGAAAATTGCAGTCGTCACCACAAAAGGGTTAAAAGCTTATTCTACGGCTGACCATTGTCCGTTTTGGTAAGCATAGATCTTGTTTGAAACTTGCAGTACGCGGTCATCAAAACCTGGACTACCCAAGATGGAGCCGTAATTTTTAACATTTTTTAAGGCTTCCACCATACAAGCTTTTTCACTTGGCTTACAACTTGCAAGAGCTTTAGATGTGTACTTGATCATTTCGTAGCCACTGACTGCATAGTTAAGCTCGACAAACGCGGCCTTTGGATGTTTTGCAAGGTATTTTTGACCCATTTTCGTATTGCGAATATTAGGTGGAATAAAATCTATGGCCAGTGTTCCGTCTAACACTTCAGGTGGAATATCTGACCGAATTTGCGGGTAAATACATTCGGAAGCTGTTGCACACATAACCTTCATTGGGTACCCAAGTTCAGTTAATTGTTTGAACATAGCTGCGTATTCAAAATCAATCATAACAGTCATAAAGGTATCTAAATCTTGGTTGTGCATTTTCGTCAACAGCGTTTTAAAGTCGGTGGTACCAAAGGTGTACCAGTGTTCTTGAATATTGGGCTCGACTTTTTTCATGCCTTGTAAACAGAGTTGATTATATTCGGTTTGAGCCATTAAAACTCCGATCTTTGCATATTGAGCCGTTTGTTTAGCATATTGCATGAGTTGTTCACATCCTTGTATGGCATCAAAGTGAGCTTTAAATGCATATGGGTTACTTTCTAGCATGCTGCGAGTATAGGCCTCGTAAACCAAAGGGGTTTTTTGGGCCTTCGCTACGGAACTAACTGACTGGGAAGGTAAATGAAATAAAGTATTTAAAACGTCTACCTTTTCAACATTCAGCAAAAAGTTTGCCGCATCTACACTAGCTTTTCCTTCAAATTTACTATCCTGCTTAATTAATTTAATGTTGGCCTGAGTTTCATCTAAAGCCAATTCAGCGCCTTTTAGGTAAGATTCACCGTAAATTGCACCCGCGCCACTTAAAGGAGCAATTACACCAATTTTATACTTGTTTTCATTTACCTCTTGAGAGTTAGTGCACGCTGCAAGGAATAAAGAAGCTATAATTGTGACCCCTAGGGTTATTTTATTTTTCATAATAATATTTAAATATAATTTTATTTTGACTTTAAGTTCTGTTGAATTTTTTTACCAACCTCTAAAAGATTAGATGTAACTAAAATAGATTTAAATCTTTCATAATCACCAAATCGCTTTTCACTTTCTGAAATCATTTGAGAATCACTTGATTTTAAAATCACATTTGGAACTCCGTGTTGTAAGGCTTCTTGAACTACAGATAAACCTGTATTACCATCGAATAAGCTACTGTCTGTTAAGACTAATACAATTTCATCGTGATGGCTCTGAATTACACCGCTGGCCCCTGCGTGAGAATTTACAATAGTTAACCTATGATCCCTAAAGTTAACAAAACTATTTAAATAAAAGGCTTGAGTAATAAGGTTTTTTTCAACGAATAATACGTACGGTGCTTTAGTTTCTTTCATTTTTTATATTTTTAATATTTTTAATTCTTGAACCGCTCTAAAATTTGGTCGAATCTTTCAAAAAAAATGGAGATTTCATTACCTTTATCAAAAGCTTCAACATGAGGTCATCATTACCCGTAACCCCCCTCACGGGAGTAGAGCCCTAACACCTAACTGGCTGGCAAGCTACCTGATTGGCTGGCTGGCACGCGGGCTGGCTGGCAAGGAGGCTGGCTGGCTGGC
>CAZFPD010000062.1:0-5273 GCA_964521035.1 uncultured Candidatus Peribacteria bacterium | reverse complement strand
AGAGGAAGCAGAGCAGCGGCCGGGTTTTTGTATAGGGGCTGCTTGTCCAGGTGAAGTTGCTCTTGCCCCCGCCGCTGAAGAGGTTGGTGATCCAGAACTAGAGGCTGGTGATGATGAGGGTGCTGTAGGCGCTGATGATCAAGAACGTAATAGGTCACGAGAATTTAACGAAATGATTGATGCGGTAAATCTTTATTCTGGTCAGAAATCGGCTGAGGATTATATTATAATCCCTAAGGGCATGGCAGAGTTATCTGAATTTGCTATAGATAATAACTTAAATGTGGATTGTCGGGAGGTAGCTTGTTTTGCTCCTTATACTAAGCGGATTTCTTTAGGTGGTGCCGTCCAATTTTATAATTTAGATGATACTGGTGACCACAGCCTCTTGATCTCAAACACGCCAGATGCACCAAATAGTACAAAAGTTGCTTTGCCTCTTTCACAAGGCGGTTCCGCAGTGATTCATAGGTGTTTTTTTAAGGAGCCAGGGGTGTATGATTATGGTTGCGAACTCCATGAGCATGAAAAGGGAAAGATTGTAGTAGATGGAGGGGGAATGTTGGATGGATGTGGGCCTACAGAAGAGGATGGGGCCGCTGTCGTTGAAGCTGATCAAGCTGCCACTGATGCAGTGCAAGTTGCCGAATCTCCAGCTCCCTCTGGCGATGGGTCTGATGTGTCTTTACCAACAAGAGATTTTGCAGGTCTTCAACACTTAGGTGATGAATTTGATTCAAGTAGAATAACTCGTCAAGCCATTAATACAGAACGTGCATCATTTAATATTCCAAGTTATGATTTGGATGAGGTTCATTGGCAAAGTTTAAAAAAGCCTACGGGTGCTAAATTTATACATAGTCGTTTGAAAGGAATAGTGCCTGGATATAATCCAGTTTTAGAATTTGATGTCCCGGCGGATGGAACATATGAATTTGATATTAATACTAAATTTGATACAGACGACATGGATCATTATGTAGGTAATGAGAATTATTACAGTGGTAGGCAAGACAGTGAAGGTAATTATTATGGTGCTTTTAGTTTGTTTTTGTATGGAAACCCTCCTTCTAAAAATGAAGAGGGACAAAATAGTGATCTGTTAAAGTATTATCAGCCTATTGGTATCGAGGAAGATGAGTTTGTTTATTTGCCGATAGATCCTCAATTTTCAGATTGTAGATTACCTAGATTTTCTTTGAATGAATTGGGCCACTTGATGACATTTTATGCTAGAAATAAAAATATTATTGGTGAGGGTTGTTTTTCTATAAAATATGAGTCTATAAAATATGAATTGAAAAGAGGAGAAAAAGTATATTTGGTATTGCATTTTGACCCTTACTATTTGAGTGAAAGTATCAGAGACAATTTAATGTTGGTTTTACAATCTTTTACAGTCAACATTAAGTTTTTTAAGTATTCTCCCCAGGAATTTAGTTTCGAATATAGCTCCAATTATCATAATGAAGCCTGTAGGAGGGATCCAAGTGATTGTCCTTAAAGAACCCAAGCTAATTAAAGCTTGGGTTTGTGGGTGGTTTTTATTGGAATTTGAGGTCGAGGGTAAAGCGGATTTCATCTTTGATAATGTTGTCGGCTAGTTCCTTAAAGAATTGGCCGGAGCCGTATTGGATGCCCCAGCGGGTGCGATCAATTTTGAATTTGGCGGAGGCTGTGCCGAGTTTGGGTTCGATTTTGGCATCGAATTCTATGGGATGAGTTTGGTCTTTGATGGTGAGATCAGCTTGGATTTGGTATAGGTGTTTGAGGTTGGGGGTGATTTGGGTGATTTTGAGATGAGCAGAAGGGAAATTTGAGACTGCGAAGAAGTCTTCTGACATCAGGTGTTGGATTAGGGTTTGGCTGGAGGAGCCGTCGTCGTCTAGATTAGTGATTTGGGTCATGTCTATAATGAATTCGCCACCGCTGATTTCTTGCTTTTGCATAAATAAAGCGCCTTTGGCGATGGAAACCGTTCCTTTGTGGGTGGTTCCATTGATTTTGTTGGCCATCCAGTTGAGTTGGGAGTTTTGGCTGTCTAAATGCAGACTGGTGGCATTTTGAGGAACTTGGAGTTTAAGTTGCTTAGCATCTAAATTAGTTGCGGCTTGAGGTGAGCTGCAGCCGGTAAGTAGGCCAAGGATTGCCAAAGTGGCGAGGCTTTGTTTTAGCATTTGAAATTGTCAAATTTGCCAGTTCACTGTAGCATAGATTTGTAAAATTAAAAGACTTTATGCCGGAATTACCAGAGGTAGAGGCCTTAAGGCGCGGCTTGCAGCCTTGCCTGTTAGGAAATCAAATTTTAAATATAAAGGTTTTAAAGCCTAAATTAGTCAGTTCGAGATCTAATAAACGAGAGGTGGATGAGGCCAAGGTAGCAGAATTTATAGGGGGATTAGAGGGTGAGACTTTTAAGTCGATTTATAGGCGGGCTAAGAATTTAGTTTTTTATTTTGAGTCCGGTAAAATCATGCTGGTGCATTTAAAAATGACAGGCCAAATGGTTTATAAACAGGGGAGTACTCAGTTTTGGGCTGGGCACCCGATTGAGTTGTCGGATAGGCAGCTTCCAAATAAGCACAGCCATATTATTTTTGAATTAGCTAAGGGTCATTTATTTTATAATGATACGCGCATGTTTGGTTATTGCTTGTATTTTAAAAATGACGATATTCTGAAAGAACATTTCGCTAAACTTGGCAGGGAACCTTTGGACCCAGAATTTAGTCTGCAATATTTGCAGGAGTGCTTGACAAAATCCAAAAGAAGTATTAAACTTATGCTACTTGAACAAAAAATAGTGGTAGGCCTAGGTAACATTTATGCAGACGAAGTTTGCTTCGCAGCTGGAATATTACCAAGTAGACCCTGCAATAGTCTAAGTAAATACGAAATTGTCAAGTTGTATCAGGCCATTCAAAATATAATTTTGAAGGCCATCGCTGAGGGGGGATCCTCAGTTGCCAACTACCTTTTGGCAGACGGGGCTAAAGGAAATTATGCCAGATACCATAAGGTTTACCTAAAAGGTGGGACAAAATGTCAAAATTGTGGCAATATACTTATGAAAAGAAAGATTGCCCAAAGAACTACAGTTTACTGTTTAAAATGTCAAAAATAAAAATTAATTTAGAAGTATGAAAATTAGAAATTGGTTCGGAACATTAGCACTATCTTTATTGATGCTAGTGCCGGCTATGGCCTTGAGTTTTTTACCTACGCCGTTTACAGATTCTTATGCCCATAAGCATGAGAAGTCTATTAACTATATGGCTGAGCGAGGTATTTTTACTGGTAACCCGGATGGAAGTTTTCGTCCAGATTATAAAATAAATCGAGCCGAGTTAGCTAAGGTTGTGGCCGAAGCTACTTTTAATGGTTCTTTTGATAGATTTCGACGCAAGTGTTTTATAGATGTTCCTTATTCAGCTTGGTATACTCCTTACGTTTGTTTTATGAAGGACCAAGGGATAATCAAAGGATATGCTAACAATACTTACGCTCCTAACCAAAGCGTAACCAACGCGGAGGCTTTAAAAATCATTATGGGGGCTTACAAGATCCCTAAAACAGTTAGTGCTAGTGGGATGCCTTGGTATTTTGCTTTTATAGAGGATGCTTCTCGGGCTAACTTGTTACCTTTGGATTTAAGAAGAGTTAGTGATCCTATGACTCGTGGGCAAGTGGCCGATATGATAGCTAGAACTATCCACTTTAAACAAGGTAATATGAATGCCTTTTTGGGTCCTTTAGCTTCTTTACATCATACTTATAGAGCTATGTCGCAGGGTCGTGATATGTATTCTTTTGCTAGAAATTTAAAGAGAGGAATGCCAATTTATCAAACTTGTAGATACAAGGGCATGAATTATAAGCATGGCTCAAGTTTCAAAAATAATACTAACCAGAATTGTTATTGTAATGCTGGGGAAGTGGCTTTTTGTGACGTAAACAATTTTGGTCCTCCATCTGGAGCTTATATACCAAGCGCACCGGTAATTAGTACTTATAGTGTGTATGGTAGTGGTTATAACCATAAGAGAATTAGGGTTTACTTTAACCGATCTACAGATAAGGATGGGTACGTAAAGGCTTATTACATCAAGGCTGGTGGAGCTTACGAAAAAGTGCCTAACAATAGATATTATCACGATTTGTATGTGGATAAATATTTTAGACAAAATGTGTATATGTACGCCATAGATAACGATGGGAATGAGAGTAAGAAATCATCTAAATATGTAGATGTCAGAAGTTCACAGCCACCGATTCCATTTAACTTGAATTTAAATACTAGTAATAAGGCTCAACATTCAAATTACTATAATGTCACAGTTAATTTTGGGTCTGTGCCTAATGCGATACGCAATAATATTAGAGATATTAAATTATACGTAGACGGTGTAAGAAAGTCAATTTCGATGTATGCCACAAGTTATAGATTAACTAGTTTGTATTACAATAGAAATTACAGCGTGAGAGTTCGTTTTGAAATGAACAATGGGGCTACTTATTCGGATACTATCAATGTAAGTGAATACAGATCAATTAATGAGTATAATCCTGCTATACATTATTCTTACAGTAGTGAATCCACTTCATCATATAGAGTCAGAGTCTCTTGGGTGGATAGGCCAAATTATCGTTATAAATTGATAGATGAAGGTCGGAATAATGTTTTGACTTCAACTACAGCTGGCAATGCAGATATAGCTTTAAGCTACGGTCGTAACTATAGAATTCGTTTAGAAGTGTATGATGGTAATAATTTGGTGGGTCGTTCCTCAAATACTATCAGCCCGTATAAATCACATAGGGTTGTGGAAAGACTAACTTTAAATTCTAGCAGGACCAATTTGGGAGCTAATAATTATACGGTAAATTTTAATTGGAATGCAATCAGGGAGGCTGTGCATTATGAATTAAAAGATTTAAATACTAATACGTCTTATTATAGTGGTCAGGCTCGGTCACGTTCTCTGAATTTGAGGTATAATACTAGTTATCGCTATCAGGTGAAGGCTTATAATGCTAATAACGTATTGCTTTCTACTTCTAATACGATTTCTCATCAAAGCTCACAGCCGCTTGCAGAGATAAGGAATTTGCTTTATCAAGTCAACCATTCCGATCCTTGGGTATCAGCGGGCAGATTGAGTTGGACTGCTGTAGCAAATGCAGCTCGTTATGAAGTTGATTATGCAGGTTTCCCTGGGGCTTATCGTGTTAATGATGCCTCTTATGATATACCTCCTTTTAGTGGCACGCGT
>CAZFPD010000061.1:4391-5425 GCA_964521035.1 uncultured Candidatus Peribacteria bacterium | reverse complement strand
TCGAGCACTCCGCAAACCTGAGCCATATAAGGGTAAAGGAATTCGGTACCAAGATGAGGTTGTGAGACGTAAAGCTGGTAAAACGGCCGCCAAAGAATAATAAACACTTACTATGACAAACAACATTACTCGTAAAAAACGCCATCAAAAAATTAGAAGTACTGTGCAAGGTACTCAAAATAAACCTAGATTAAATGTCTTTAGATCCAATCAGTTTATTTATGCGCAGATCATAGATGACAGCACTGGAAAGACTCTCTGCCAAGCCTCTGACCAAAAATCTCGGGGAAAGAAACAAAAAATCGAATCTTCCAAAGAAGTCGGAGCAACGCTTGCAGCCCAGGCCAAAAAACAAAAAATTGAAACAGTAGTGTTTGATAGGGCCGGCTACAAATACCACGGAAGAGTGAAAGCTTTAGCCGAAAGCGCAAAAGAAAACGGACTTAAATTTTAAATTTGATAGATGTATAACAAAAAACCAAGAGAAAAAAAAGAATTCCAAGAAGCAGTACTACAAATTGACCGCGTAACTCGTGTAGTCAAAGGCGGACGCCGACTCCGTTTCCGCGCCACCGTATGTGTTGGAAATCTCAAAGGCAAAGTTGGTGTAGGCATCGGAAAATCAACCGAAGTCACTGGAGCCATTCAAAAAGCTGTCAGCAGTGCTAAAAAAGATATGATAGAAATCAATATGGATGGAACTACCGTACCACACGACATTCAAATCAAGTACAAAAGCGCCAAAATTCGTATCATTCCAGCCTCTCAAGGTACTGGTCTAATCGCCGGAGGCGCCATCCGTAAAGTGCTAGAACTAGCCGGAATCAAAGATGTACTAACTAAATCCCTAGGCTCTAACAACAAAATCAACACCTCTAAAGGAACCATCGAAGCCCTCAAGCTACTACAGATTACACCGAAAATGCATAAGGCAGCCCAAACCCTCAAACAAAACACAGCTAACGAAACTCCTGTAGCTAAAAAAGAAGTAGCTAAGAAAGGCGCTCCAGCTGCTAAAAAAGAAGTAGCCAAGA
>CAZFPD010000061.1:3116-4291 GCA_964521035.1 uncultured Candidatus Peribacteria bacterium | reverse complement strand
AAGACGCTCCAGCTGCTAAAAAAGAAGTAGCCAAGAAAGACGCTCCAGCTGCTAAAAAAGAAGTAGCCAAGAAAGACGCTCCAGCTGCTAAGAAAGAAGCTCCTAAAACAGAAAAATAATATACAATAAATCAAGCAAGATGTCTAAATTACAAACTCTCAAATCGAGTCAAAACAAAAAAGCCAGTAAAAGATTAGGCCGAGGTAATAGCTCAGGCAAAGGAACTTATGCTGGCCGCGGAATGAACGGACAAAACTGTAGAACTGGTGGTGGCGTTCGACGTGGTTTTGAAGGAGGCCAAACTCCATTTTTCAAAAGATTACCGAAACTTCGCGGTTTTACAGCTATCAATCCAACCATTTATCAAGTCATTAATGTCAGTGATCTAGAGGAAAAATTTGCAGACAAAGCCAAGATAGATTATGTAGCCTTGGCTGAAAAAAACCTTATTAAAGGCAAAAAGCCAGTTAAGCTCCTAAATAGAGGAGAAGTTAAAAAAGCATTCACTATCACTATCGACGCAGCCTCTAAAACCGCCATTGCAGCAATTGAAAAAGCAGGAGGTAGTGTTAAAATAACTTAAGCAACTAATAGATTAATAATGGAAACCTTAAAAAAGATTTTACAAACCAAAAGTTTGTTAAATAAAATTTTATTTACTATCGCAATCATTTTTATTTATCGCTTGATGGCTCAAGTATCAATTCCGATTGACAATATCGCCGCCTTAAAAAGCATATTCGAACAAAATCCCCTACTCAATCTCTTCAGTACACTCACAGGTGGAAGTGCAGAAAACTTCAGTATAGTACTCATGGGACTCTCTCCCTACATTAACGCCTCAATTATTGTCCAGTTACTAACAGTTATAGTTCCTAAGTTTGAAGAATTATCTAAAGAAGGAGATGCCGGACGTCAAAAACTCAATTCCATCACCAGATGGCTAACTTTTCCCTTAGCCTTCCTGCAATCCTATGGAATGATTTTGTTACTAAATTCCCAAACTCAAGTCCCAATCATCAATAATATTCAAGATCCAAGCGTGATCTTTCCCATCATGCTAACCGTTACAGCAGGTTCTATCCTACTGGTATGGCTTGGTGAACTTATTACAGAATATGGAATTGGGAACGGAGTATCTCTACTAATTTTTGCCTCTATTATCGCCGCCGTGC
>CAZFPD010000061.1:0-3106 GCA_964521035.1 uncultured Candidatus Peribacteria bacterium | reverse complement strand
GACCGTGGCATCGATGACCTTGCCCAAAATCCACGCCGTGCCCGCCTCCATCGCCCAAAGCTTACTTATTGCTACCCAAGACTCTAGTCAAATTGCCCAAGTCACCGGTGTGGTACTTCTCACTATCATTATGATAATAGCCACAGTTGTGGTCACCGACGCCTATCGTAAAATTACCATTAATTATGCCTCCAAATCAGCCAAAGGTGCCAAATCCGAGCTGCCGATTAAAATCAATCAGGCCGGCATGATACCTATTATTTTCGCTGTCTCTGTAGTTACCTTCCCTAGTATTATTGCCCAACTTGTCAGCAATGCAACTAGTCCAGGACTCCAGGCCTACTCTAGATTTATCAGCACCTACTTTAATTTCTCTAGTCCACTCTATTTAATCACTCTATTTTTACTAATTCTTGGATTCACCTACTTTTACGTTTCCATTACCTTTGATACCAATAAAGTCGCCGACAATCTGCAAAAACGTGGAGCCTTTGTTCCTGGTATTCGTCCAGGCAAAGACACCGCCGCCCATTTATACAATATATCCAACCGACTCAATTTATTTGGAGGGCTATTTATAGCTACAATAGCCGTACTACCTATGCTACTTCAAGCCTTATCTGGTCAGTCTGGCGCCTCAGTACCTATTTTGATCTCTGGAGCCGGAATCTTAATCATCGTTGGCGTAGTTCTAGAACTAAAAAAACAAATCAACGCCCAGCTCATCAATCTAGACTATTCTAAATTAATTAAATAATAAATGGTTCACAATTTAATCTTTTTAGGAGTCCAAGGCTCAGGCAAAGGTACCCAAGCCAAAAAGTTACTTGCCGATTATGGCTATAAAATGTTTGAAACCGGAGCAGAACTCAGAAAAATTGCCAAAAGTGACACCGAATTAGGACGCAAAATAGCCCACATTATTAACGGTGGCAATTTAGTCGATGCCAATACCATTATGGAGTTAGTAAGCGACTTTATAACAAACAACTCCCAAGATAAAATTATCTTTGATGGTGTCCCTCGCAACCAAGAACAATATGATGCCTTTCTCGCATTAGAACAAAAACTCCAACTACAAACCACCGTGGTCAATTTCGATTTAGATGACCAAACTGCCATCCAAAGACTACTCAAAAGAGCCTCCATCGAAAATCGAGCCGACGACACACCACAAGCCATCCAAAAACGTATTCAAATCTTTCATACTCAAACCAAACCCCTCCTAGATCAATTTGCAAACTCCCACCAAGTAATTCACGTAAACGCCAACCAAGATATAGACGCAATCTACACTGAACTGCTCTCTAAATTGAATCTAAATGGCTAAACTCATTAAAAGCTCCCAAGAAATAACCCTGCTTACAAAAGCAGCTAGTATTTTAGCTGACACTCTCAGCAAACTCATGCAAGCCGCCCAACCTGGAGTCAGTCTTAAGCAACTCGACCAAATCGCAGAAGAATACATTCTTTCCCAAAAATGTACTCCCGCCTTCAAAGGCCATCAAGGATTTCCAGCCAGCATTTGTGTTGCCAGAAACGACGAAGTGGTACATGGCATCCCAAATGACACCCTCCTGCAAGATGGCGACATACTCACTATTGACTGCGGTGTTAAATATCAAAACTATTTATCAGATTCTGCAGTCACTTTCCCTATAGGCAAGGTCAAACCTGGATCATTGCAATTCATCCAAGATGTCCAGCAAATTCTCTACCAAGCCATCGCATTTATTAAACCTGGCATCAAAACTGGCGATTTAGGCCATTTTATACACAAACTAGTGCAAGCCAAAGGTTATTTTGTCTTCAAAGAACTAATTGGACATGGCATTGGAACCTCTCTTTGGGAGCCTCCACACATCCCGAATTTTGGACAAAAAAATAAAGGCACTACTCTAAAAGCTGGCATGGTGATTTGCGTAGAACCTATCGTTGGAATGCACACCGACCAATTCTATACCCTCGAGGATAATTGGACCATAAAAACCGTAGATGGCAGCCTTGCCTGTCAACAAGAACACATGTTATTAATTACCGAAACTGGCTGCCAAGTTCTTTCTCAAAGAAAGGATGAAAAAATCTAAAAAGCCCTTGCTTTTTAAGCTACGATTAGTTAATATCTTTGAGCAAAATCTATTTTATCTTGACTTAAATGGCAAAAGAAGAAAAAATATCGGTCGAAGGCAGAGTTATCGAAGCTCTACCCGGAGCCCAATTTCGCATCGTTCCAGAAGGATTCACCGAGGAACAAGCCATTAAAGCCAAACTATCAGGTAAAATGAGAATGAACCACATACGCATACTCCCAGGAGATTATGTTACAGTTGAAATTTCTCCTTACGACACTGCCAAAGGGATAATCACCTACCGGCAATCCAAAAAACCCTAAACAATTCATCCTATGAAAGTTCGCGCATCAGTCAAAAAAATCTGTCCTAAATGTCAAATCATTAAAAGACATGGAAAAATCAGGGTCATTTGTGAAGATCCTAAGCACAAACAAGTACAAGGCTAATAACAAGCATTATTATGGCAAGAATAGCAGGTATAAATTTACCAAAAAATAAAAGAGTAGAAATTGGACTCACCTATATCAAAGGTATAGGTATATCCACGGCTCGCAAAATCACTCAAAAGTTGAAAATAGACGCCAACACCAAGATTTCTGATCTCAATGAGGGCCAAGTCAATCAACTTCGAGAAGAAATCGCCCTCTGCAAAGTTGAAGGTGATCTACGAAGAACGGTACAAGAAAACATCAATCGCCTCAAACGCATTCAATGTTATAGAGGATCTCGACACGCCAAAGGGCTTCCTACCAGAGGTCAACAAACCCAAACTAACGCCCGTACTCGTAAAGGTCGCAAAAAACAAATCGCCAATAAGAAAAAATAATTATTTTCCATCATGTCTAAGTATTCTAATAAGTCATCTAAAAAGGTTAAAAAGAACGTACCGGTTGGTAACGTACACATACAATCCTCATTTAACAATGCCGTAGTTACTATTACAGACCCCGGTGGGGATGTTATCTCTTGGAGCAGCGCAGGCTCTAATGGATTTAAAGGATCTCGTAAATCAACTCCCTATGCAGCTCAAGTAT
>CAZFPD010000060.1:0-5606 GCA_964521035.1 uncultured Candidatus Peribacteria bacterium | reverse complement strand
AAAATCGGGTGGGGTTTGGAGTGGTACGGATTTTTTGATTTTGTTTTTCCTGTACGTTTTGTGTATAGTAAGGTTAGTTTAATCACATTATATGATGTTTGTAATTGGGCATAAGGTCCCGGACACGGATGCGATAGTATCGGCCGTGGTGGCGTGCCGACTTTATAAGGCTTTGGGGCTAGATTGCCAGGCGGTGCGCTTGGGTGAATTAAATATGGAGACTCAGTTTGTGCAAGAATACTTTGGTTTTGAGGTGCCAGAAATGAAAGAGACTTTGCCAGATGGTTCCCAAGTGGTGCTGGTCGACCATAATGAGCTTTCGCAAAGTGTGGAGAATTTGGATCAGCTCGAGATTTTTGCAATCATTGATCACCATAAATTTAATCTTAAAACCGCGGTGCCGTTACATATTCGAGCTGAAATTATTGGTTCAACTGCCAGCATTTTGTATAAAATGTTTAGAGAAAATGCTGTTGAAATCGACAAGCAAACGGCAGGCATGCTGATTGCGGCCATTATTTCGGACACCCTGTATTTCCGTTCTCCAACTAGTACCGAGCAAGACCGAGAGATAGTTGAGAAACTCAATCAAATTGCTAAAATTGCTGACCTGGAAGCTTTCAGCCTGCAAATGTTTGATGCCAAGAGTAATCTTTCGGAATTTAGCCCGGAGCAGATTATTACCATGGACTATAAACCTTTTGATTTTAATGGCCAAAAGTTTTGCATAGGAGTCATGGAAACTACTAACCCAGACTTTGCTTTAAATATGCAAGAGCAGCTGATTGAGGCCCAAGTTAAAATCAAGGCTGAAAATAATCTGGATGGAATTCTGTTTTTCGTGGTAGATATTTTGCATGAGCAGTCCACAGCTATAACTTGCTCGGAATTTGAAACGCAAACTGTGCTAGAAGCCTTTGAGGCTAGCCAAATTTCGGAGCGGATTTTAAATGTGGGCTCAATAGTTTCCCGTAAAAAGCAGATTGTGCCTATCTTAGAAGAATATTTTAGCTAAAGACATACCAAAAAGGGCCGCAATCTTGCGGCCCCTCCTTTTATATTAACCAGTGTCGCTTATTAATGATATGGCTGAATAGTTTATTTAAATGTTGGACAAGTTGTTCTGGGGTTTTGATTCTACCCTCAATCGCTCCTACGCCAATTACAGCTTCATCAGAACTAAGAGTGGCTAGACTCCAGGGATCGAACCTCGTTGTGATTTCAGGTGACTTGATAACACCTGTTAGTGTGTGGTTTGCATAGCTTATCTCTGAACCCGCAAAAAGGCTAAATCGATCTTCTTCCTCTATATTGAGGGTTTTCACATCTTCTGTTGAGACAGTAAGTGTTACATCTAAGGCTCGACATGCTAAAAGGACTGTTTTTATGTACGTATACTGATTAACAGGCATCATGTCTGTAAAAGATTTTTGAAGATCTTCATTTAGATTCTCTGGCACTCTTCTGGTCATAGCTGTGTGTATATCTGAGGCAATTTTCAGGGTTTGAGGAATGGAAACTGTACCTTCGGATTGTACAGATAAAACGGAATCAGCCGCAATTTTCTCTATTACCTCGTCAATTTCATCAATTCTATATTGATTCTCTATAGTGTCCATATTTTTTCAATTAAAGTTATTTTACAATATATGCCCCATTATGGTTTGTCAACACAAGGTTAGAATAATTGATTTTCAATGATTTGCTCGCGCATTTCTTGCACGTTTGACGTGGTGTTTAAGCTTGCTATTTGCTCTAAACTGTAAAAGGCGACTTTTTGGCATTCATTGGAGGGTGTGATGTCTAAGTTGGCAAGTTTGGTTTGGTATAAAACGTTGGAACCCCAATAACCTAGGTCAGTTTGTACGCTAAGAAAGAGTATTGGGTGTTTGGCTATTTCTAAAACCTCGACACCCATTTCTTCCATGACTTCTCTGTGCAGGGCTTGGTGTGGAGTTTCGCCGTGGTCGATGCCTCCTCCGGGTAGGTCCCAAACTCCTGTGTGTTCTTGGCATAAAAGAATTTCAGACTTGTCATTTAAAACTAGGGCTTTGGCGCTGACTCTATATAGGCAGTCGATTGGGTGTTGTTCCATATAATTAAGATTACTTATATGTTTAGTTTAGCATTAAGATAATAAAAAATCACCTCATACAAGTTTGTATAAGGTGATAAGACATTCTATTGAGTAGTTTAATTTTGGATCAGAGTTTTATAGATTGCAATTGCAACTTCACCACGAGTGAGCTGTTTAGCTGGCAATATGCGGTTGGTGCGACTTGGCATCAAGTGGTATCTTGGAACTACTCCAACGTAACGTTCATACCAAATGTTGTTAGGTACATCGATAAAGTTGTGTGAAAGATTTGTAGGTAAATCAAAGGTATTAACTAAAATTTTAAGGAATTCTGCGGTGTTCACAGTTTGCGCTGGTCGGAAAGTTCCGTCGGAATAACCGCTCAATATGCTGCGGTTTGCAGCTCCGATAACATATCTCACATACCATTTACCTTCTACAACATCAGAGAATCTGCCATTGTTTTGCAGGTTTTCAACGCTGCCGTATTTAGCTAAGATGAGAAACTTAGCGGCCTCAGCACGATTCACTTTAGCTCCTCCACGAAAAGTTCCGTCTGGGAACCCGCCAATAATACCTTTGTCATTTAAATATTTTGCGGCTTTACCTTCTAATGTATTTAAGTTGGTATCAGAAAATGGGTTAGCATCTGGATCTGTAATTTCTCTTTCATAATTATCTTCTGCTTCCTCGGCTGACTCTGATTGGTCTGCCTCTTCATCATAATAGTCACGTACGATTACGTCTCTCGTTTCTCTATCGTAGAGTCTTCCATTTCTGCTATATACTTCTACAGTTAGTGGATAAGTCCCGCTAATAGTTGGTTGGATAGGTTTTCTGATAGATACACAGCCTCCTCTTCTAAAGTAAGTGGTACTATATTGGGTATATGAGCGGTTATTAAGAATGAATTTAACTCGAATCCTGCCTTCTTGTAGCGGATTGAAGTCTCTTCCAGAGTTACAAATAGTAGTACCTAATACGTTACGTTGACTCCCTGATGATAAAAAGTAATTAACTTCATTAATATATAGGTTTTCCTGAGTGCCACTGCTTTGCCCTAAGCCATTTGGGAAATATCTACTCACGCATTGTGCTGCTTGATCTGTACTACCGTAGCGGGCTGTCCAATTGCCGTTTCTCCATAGGGTTCTAATGAAATTACACTTTTGAAGATTTGGTGGATTTGATTCTTGCCAATTGGCGTTGTAGTATACTTCTTTACATCTTTGAGGGACTAAGGTACTTCCGTAACGGGCTGTCCAATTGCCTCTTTGGAATTCGTCTCGGACTAATCTACAATAATCTCTGTGTAATCGATTTGTTGCTCGAATTTTTATTCTTGCTCGGTTGTTGCTTTGCCCTAAGCCATTTGGGAAATATCTACTCACGCATTGTGCTGCTTGATCTGTACTACCGTAGCGGGCTGTCCAATTGCCGTTTCTCCATAGGGTTCTAATGAAATTACACTTTTGAAGATTTGGTGGATTTGATTCTTGCCAATTGGCGTTGTAGTATACTTCTTTACATCTTTGAGGGACTAAGGTACTTCCGTAACGGGCTGTCCAATTGCCTTCGTTGAGGAAGGAATTAACCACCTCCCTACAGTGTTCACGGCTAATTGAATTAACAGATGGTGTAAAGATGGCTTCCACTTTTTGAATACTATTGATTTGTAGCGATGTAATTGTTAATATTGATAGCAGTATGCTACATAAGAATTTTTTCATAATTTTTGGGTTATACTATGATTACGATACTCTCCACAATAAAAATGTCAACATAAAAATGCCAATCTCAGCTTATTTATTAGCTTATATACCACTTTTGATGATGCCCTTTAGTATGGCACTTTATTCTGATTTTAAGTTTTTTCTCTTTTATTGCCTTACAGCCTTTATTATTTATAGTTTTGGTAACAAACAAAGATTGCATTACTCTAGCAATAATCTGTTATTAACACTGTTGATCGTGCTATGTTTGATTCTAAGTAATATTTTTTCGAACGCACCTTTGCAAAGTTTTTTTGGCAATTATCAATTACAATTAGGTAGTTTGGTTTTTGGTTTGTTGATGGTCTTGGGCTTGTTCTGTTTTCAATTGTTTAGAAAGATCGATTACCAAGAAAAATTTTTGCAACATACAGTTTATGCTGGAACGGCTATTTCTATATATTCAATTTTACAATATTTGAATTTGGATCCGTTTATTTTTGATATCAAAGAGTTAGATTCAAGAGTCATTGGCACTTTGGGACAGCCAAACTTTTTAGGTCAGTATTTAATTTTTCCATTTTTTATACTGCTGTATAAACTTAAAACTAAGCGATCAACCTATCTATTTATTCAACTTTTATTGATTGCACTGACTTTATACTTGACGGTTAATAAGGCAACTTGGCTTGGAATAATCTTGGCTTTAAGTGCTTATTTGATTAGCAAGACTTCGTTAACCCTATTTAAAAAATGGTTTGTGTGGCTTGGAATGTACTTTTCTTCTCTGGCATTTATTTTATTGAATCCTCTTGGTTTACGATCTATTTCCTCTAGACTGCATTTGTGGACTTCTAGCTGGCAAAACCTAAGCGTCAAAGAATTTTTTATAGGAAAAGGAATTGCTAGTTTTCAGGATTTTTATGGGACTATTATGCCGAAGGAGGTTTTTAATTATGAAGAGTTTTTTACTCAACCTGCACAAATACATAGTGAAGTACTACAAGTTTTCTTTAACTTAGGGATTTTAGGTTTATGTGTATATGTTTTAATATATAGACAAGTTTTTAAAAATTTATTTAAAAATGAAAAGGATTTCTTAAATATGTTAAAGTTTACTATTTTAGCTTACTTTATTTCTATTAATTTAAGTTTTGCTGTTTTAGAAAATTGGATTGTTCTGATAGTTTTTTTGGTTCTTTACCATTTACACAAAGAACCTCAAGTACTTGTCTGGAAACACAAGTCTAGGCTTTTTAAATTTTCAAGTTATTTACTTGCCTGCTTGATATTAATATTTGGATCATTAAATTATTATGGTTCTATATTTATTGCAAATAATTTTAATAAGGCCTTTTACTCCCCTTACGTGAGTTTGCGGGAATTATCTAACACTGGTAGAGTTTCCATATTTTATCCAGAACCATTGCAAAAAAATATGAGATTACACTACCTGCTACTTGGTAATTCTTCTTTGGTTGAAGATCACTATCAAAGTTTAGTAGAAAGGTCTAGTTTTTTAAGTAGCAATAATCTGCAATCCATACTATTAAAAGCACGAATAAATCAAGATACACAAGAGATAGACCGATTAATACAGCAAGCCTATCTTTTGGGGCCGAACCTTCCTATAGTTTCAGTTGAGGCATATAATATATATGCCGCCTTAGATTTGTGTGATAAGGCCTTAATCCACAAAAATAAGTTGCTTAAATTAACACCAAAACGTTATTATGATCATAAGAGTAACTGTGAGAATGTAACGGAGTGTCGTATATTTTTAAAGCATGCTAGTCTCTTTGAAGATGTTATTAATG
>CAZFPD010000059.1:0-5687 GCA_964521035.1 uncultured Candidatus Peribacteria bacterium | reverse complement strand
GATTTACAACGCTCTTTTCACGATAAGGAGCGAAATGCCAGAAAGGACTTGGAGTCTAAACAGACAAAACTGCTGAAACGAGAGCAGGACTTGGAGTCTAATTTAGATGCTTTGGATAAGGAAAGAATAGAGATAGAAAATAATTTAAAAATCACTAAAGAAACCCAAGATAAATATCAGGAAATGTTGAGTTTACAGGAGTTGGAGCTGAAGAAAATTTCGGGTTTGTCTAAGGAACAGGCTACGGAATTCTTGTATGAGAAAATCCGTAGTGAAAATGCAGAGGTTTTATCGGAATATGTAAATTCGCTTTTAGATGAGGCTAAGTTGGAGTCCCAGGAGAAATCTAAGATGGTTTTGGCCTTAGCTATGCAAAAATGTGCAGCTGAAATGGCTTCTGAAAATACTTCCACGATAGTAGAATTGCCTTCAGATGATATGAAGGGTCGGATTATTGGAAAGGAAGGCAGAAATATTCAGGCTTTTGAAAGAGTAACAGGCGTGGATGTGGTTGTAGATGATACCCCGGGCGCGGTGTTGATTTCTGCCTTTGATTTGAAACGACGTTATATTGCCAAAATTGCTCTAGAAAGGTTGGTGGCTGATGGTCGTATTCATCCGGCTCGTATAGAAGAGTTAGTAAAGAAGGTACAAGATGAGGTAGATGAACTAATTGATAGTTTAGGTGAGAAAGCCGCTTATAATGCAGGAGTTCCAGGTTTGCCGCCAGAGGTCTTGAATTTATTGGGACGTTTGAAGTTTAGGACTAATCATGGTCAGAATGTATTAAAACAGTCGGTAGAGGTTGCCTCAGTGGCTTCAGTTTTAGCTGCAGAATTAGGAGTGGATGGTAGTTTTGCCAAGCGAGCTGGTTTATTGAATTCTATAGGTAAGGCTGTGAATCACGAGGTGGCTGGAAAATATACGGATGTTGGGGCAGATATACTTCGTAAATTTGGTTTGTCAGAAAAATTGGCTAAGTCTGTAGAGACGTATTTGGATCCACAAGGAGAAAATTTAGAGGCTATATTAATCAATATTGCTTATAATTTGGTATGTAATAGGCCGGGAATAGGTAAAAATAACTTTGAGACTTTTGTGAGTCGTTTGACTGAGCTAGAAAATATTGCAAAGGCCTTTGAAGAGGTGGATCAGGCTTATGCTATTAATAGTGGTACTCAGATTCGGGTGATAGCAAATGCAGAAAAGATTGATGATTTAAAGGTAGTAACTTTAGCTATGGATATTGCGAAGAAAATAGAAAATGATATGCAGTATAGCGGCCAGGTGAAGGTACATGTATTAAGAGAAAAGCGTTTGGAGGCCTTGGCTGAATAAAAGCAGATACAGAAATTTTGCTAGCGGGATATGAAAAATGGCTTGAAATTAAAAATTAGCACTGTATAATTACGAGTGCTAATTTAATTAATATATTATGCTAAAAATAAAACCCTTGGCTGATTACGTAGTAGTTAGGCCGATTTTGAAGGCCAGTCAAACCGCCTCTGGACTATATTTGCCAGAGAAGGAAGAGAAAAAAGCCGGACAGGGCGAGGTTATGGCTGTTGGGCCAGGCCGATGTGCAGAAAACGGAAATTTAATGCCTATGCAGCTTAAGGTGGGTCAAACGGTGGTGTTTCGTAAATATGCCCCAGATGATGTGGAGTTATCTGCCGATGAAAAATACATGATAGTCAAAGAGTCAGATGTGATGGCTATTATTGAATAAATAAAAACTTAATTACTTAAATATTTAAATTATGTCTAAAATTATTAAAGTTTCAGATGATGCTCGTCAGTCATTATTTGCTGGTGTGAAGGCTTTGTTTGATGCAGTAAAAATCACCATGGGTCCTAAGGGTCGCAATGTAGTTTTGCAAAAGTCGTACGGAGATCCTTTAATTACTAATGATGGAGTTACCATTGCTAAAGAAATCGCATTGTCAGACAATTTTGAAAACATGGGAGCTCAATTGGTTAAATCTGTAGCTACTCAAACTAATGATGTGGCTGGAGATGGTACAACAACTGCTACGGTCTTGGCCCATGCTATTATTCAGGAAGGTTTGCGCAATGTTACAGCTGGAGCGAACCCGATGGAACTTAGAAGAGGGATGCAATATGCAGCTGCTAAGGTAGTAGAACACTTAAAGAAAATCTCTAAAAATATTGATACTAGAGATGAAGTGGCTCAGGTTGCAACTATTTCTGCTCAGGATCCAGAAGTTGGAGAAATCATTGCCGATATTATAGAAGTTGTTGGTAAGGATGGAGTTATTACAGTCGAGCAATCTAATACTTTAGGATTGGAAAAAGAGGTGGTTGAGGGAATGCAGTTTGAAAATGGTTTGATTTCGCCTTATATGATTACGGATTCAAATCGTATGGAAGCTCAACTGGAAGATGCTATCATTTTGATTACTGATAAGAAGATTTCATCCATCCAAGAAATTGTACCTTTGTTAGAAAAAGTTTCTCAGTCTGGTAAAAAAGAGCTGATGATAATTGCAGAGGATGTAGATGGTGAGGCCTTGGCAACTTTGGTTGTGAATAAATTGCGTGGTACTTTTAGCGTGGTAGCGGTGAAGGCGCCTTCATTTGGAGATAGACGCAAGGAAATGTTGAAGGACATTGCGATTTTGACTGGAGCAAATGTTATTACTGAAGAGTTAGGTCGTAAATTAGAATCAGTGGAGCTTACAGATCTTGGTCAGGCTCATAAGGTGATAGTTGATAATGATAATACGACTATAGTTGGCGGAAAGGGCCAGAAGCATGAATTAGAGCAAAGAGTTGCTGAATTAGGAGCCCAAATTGAAAGAACTTCCGCTGATTTTGATAAGGAAAAACTTTTAGAGCGCCGAGCCAAGTTAACAGGCGGTATAGGAGTAATTAAGGTTGGAGCAGTTACAGAAGTGGAATTGACGGAAAAAAAGCTACGTATTGAGGATGCACTTTCTTCTACTAAATCAGCTGTATCTGAAGGAATAATTCCGGGTGGTGGTACGGCTTTGTTGCAATCTTTGTCCCAATTGGATGGCATAGACGGAGATACAGATTTTATTACAGGTATTAATATTGTGAAGAGATCTTTGAGTGCTCCGGTGTTTCAAATTGCAGAAAATGCAGGGGTAGAAGGTGCTGTGATAGTTGATAAGGTTTTAACTGCTGAGGCGGGTCATGGTTATGATGCGGCTTCTAATAAAATGGTTGATATGTTGAAATCTGGAATTATTGATCCTACTAAGGTTGCCAAAACGGCCTTGTTAAATGCGGTTTCTGTGGCTTCGTCCTTATTAACTATGGAAGCGGCCGTGGTGGATGAACCTAATAAAAAAGAAGATAGTCCGGGAATGCCTCCGGGAATGATGCCTGGTATGGGTATGATGTAAGTTTTCTAAATTTTAAAAGACCAAGTAAAATGCTTGGTCTTTTTTTTGAAAAATGTTAAGATAAGCTCGTAAGCAAATTTATGCAGGACAAACCTATTAAAATCCCGATTCAGAAGTTAGATTTTGAAGAAGCTCCAGATTTTCAAATTTCGAAAAAGAGTATTTTGCAAAATGCGACTACGACTGAAGATTTTAAAATGGGTTCAGATGGATTGATAGAAATGAGTTTGTCTAAATTGTTAAAACTCTTGTCGAAGTATGATCAGGAGCAAATAGAGGTGTTGCATGGGACCGAAATGATTAAGGTGTCTTCAGATTTTTTATTGGAGATGGCTTCTTTTGAGCATGAAGTTGAGGCAGATGATAATAATAAGGTCTCCTGGATTTTGGCCGGATTAGTCTTAGGTGTGTTTGTAGGCTTGCTTGTGTTTTTAATCTTTTTAAAATGAGTTATAAAAGAATTTTATTAAAAATGTCAGGAGATTTATTTTCGGATGAGGATAATAGTTTTGATTATAAAAAATTTCAGACTTTGGCTAGGGTTTTAGTAGATTTTCAGAAAAAGCATGACTTAGAGTTGGCCGTAGTGGTAGGTGCCGGTAATATTTGGAGATATAGAGATAATACGCATTCTGGTTTACCTAGGTTGACTTCAGACAAAATGGGAATGACAGCTACAGTTTTTAATGCAGTCCTTTTAAGTCAAAAAATTAATGAGGTTGGTGGAGCTTCTAAGGTCCACTCGGCCTTTCCAATTGCAGATATTGCGGTGGATTATTCGGCGGAGTCTGCTAAGTTAAGCATGGCCAAGGGCAAAATAGTTTTATTGGCAGGTGGAACTGGTTATCCTTTTTGCACCACGGATTTAGCAGCAGTATTAAGGGCTTTGGAATTAGATTGTGATGTAATGTTTAAGGCTACTAAAGTAGATGGGGTTTTTGATAAGGATCCTAAAAAACATAATGATGCAGTCAAATTTCCTAAGATCACTTATCAAGAGGCCTTGGAAAAAAAGCTGAAAATTATGGATTTGACTGCTTTTGGTATGGCCTTTGAAAATTCTTTAAAAATGATGGTCTTTAATTTTACGGAATATGATAACTTAGAGCTAGTTTATAATGATCCATCGCTTGGAACTTTGATTTCTTAAAATTTAATTTATTTTGTATGCATGCAGATGATTTAGTGGCTTCTTTTGCTAGAGCTTTTGATTCAATTGAGGCTCATTTAAAGCAGGAGTTTGCCAAATTGCAGGTTGGTCGGGCTAACCCAGAATTATTTGAACATTTGATGGTTGAGGCTTATGGGACTACTCAGTCTATTAAAACTGTAGCTCAAATAATTGTGCAAGATGCAAGATCTTTGATGATTAAACCCTTTGATAAATCGGTTTTGGCAGATATAGAGCAGTCTATTGTGAAGGCCCAGTTGGGTTTTAATCCGAATAATAATGGAGAATGCATAATGATTAATGTTCCTCCTTTAAGTGAAGAAAGGCGAAAAGAATTAGTGAAGGTAGTTTCTAAATTTTCTGAGGAGGCCAAAATTTCTGTAAGACAGGCTAGACAAAAAGTGCAGCAGGGCTTGAAGGAGTTAGAGTCGCAGGATGAGATTTCGGAGGATGAAAAAAATAAGTTTGAAAAAAGATTGCAAGAAAAGGTTGATCAAGCTAATAAAGATTTAGATCAGATGTCTAAAAATAAAGAACAAGATATTTTAAAAATTTAAAAAATGCTAGGAATTATTTTAAGTTTATTGGCACTTTCACTTTTGATTCTATTGCACGAGTGGGGTCACTATTACTTTGCCAAAAAAAATGGTGTGAAGGTTGAGGAGTTTGCTGTTGGTTTCCCTCCGCGACTTTGGAGTTTTACAAAACACGGAACCAAATTTTTGATTAATTTAATCCCTTTTGGTGGTTATGTGAAGATTTATGGAGAAGATTCTAATAATAAGGCTTTGCAAAAGGATTCTAAGAGTTTTGCTTCTAAGAGTCATTGGGTGAAAACCAAAATTATTTTGGCTGGAGTGGCTATGAATTTTTTGATTTTTTGGGTTTTATCTTCTTTGGCTTTTACTTTGGGTGTCAATCCTATGGTGCAATCAGAGGAGGATTTTAAGCAGTTGATTTTAAATCAACAAATGCAGGCCAGTTTGGTGACTCCTGCCTTGGTAGAAAAGCAGGCTAAGGCCTTAGAAATCGGATTTGATCCCTTGCAGGAAATTAGTATAGATAAGGAGGGTAAATTGTTGTGGGGAGATAGGAAATTAAGTAATTTGAGCCATAAGGCTTTG
>CAZFPD010000058.1:0-5713 GCA_964521035.1 uncultured Candidatus Peribacteria bacterium | reverse complement strand
CAAATCACTAACCCTGATAGTTGAGTCAAAACCAACTAAAGTTGATACATCTACCGTAACGCTAGAAGGTAAATCCTTAGGTAAACACTTAACTTTTAAAGTATCTAACAAGGGATTCAAAATACAGCTTAAATTAATCACTGCCAAAGAAGTTCCTTCCAACTTCAAAGGTATTTCTGCAATTACAGGAGAGTTTTGATCTATCATATAAAAATCAACATGAGTAATCCTATCCTTTAAATAATCATATTCTAGCTTATAAAACAAAACTTCAACTTTTTTGGCATCTATCTCTAAATTGACTATCATGTTTTTTTGAGCTTGGCGATATACCTTTAATAAATCAGAATGATCTATAGATAAATGTAAATTTTCCTTTTGAGGGCCATAACAAACCACAGGAACTCTTCCACTCTCTCTAACACTTGTAGCCGAAACTGCTAAATCTCTATTTTCAGCCTTCAGTACTATTTCCATATTATTACTTATATAATCAAAATAAATTTACCTAATAGTCACTTGAAAAGCAAGCAAAAAATGTTAAAATAAGCCCAGGTACTATAACTTAAATCCAAGTATGTTAAAAAATATGAAAAAACTCCTTGAACTAAGATCCAAGGCCAAAAAAATGCAAAAACAACTATCTAAAATTCAAATCGAATCCGAACACGAAGGCATCACCATTATTTTCTCAGGAGAACAACAAGTGGTAGACATAAAAATTCCCGAAGATTATAACATGAGCCAATTAAACCACAATCTGAAAGAAGCCTTTAACAAAGGTCTAAAAAAGACCCAAGAAGTTGCAGCCAGCAATATGAAAGACATTATGGGAGATTTAGGCTTACCAGGCATGTTGGGCGAATAATTATGTATAAATCACATCCACACTATCAAAAGCAAAAAAAAACTAAAACACGCTGGCTGATAATTCTCTTTATAGCCTGCCTGCTTTGGGTAGTTTTTTATACACCTAAACAAGAATTCAAACTCACAATTCAAGCAGGCCAAAGCCTAGCTGAAATCGCTCAAACCCTAGACCAAGAGGACATAATTAATTCCCAAAAATTATTTCTTTTTATAGCATCTCAAAAAAATCTCGATAAATCTATTCATACCGGGACCTTTGTCTTAAACAACAAAATGTCCAATCTGGAAATACTACGCGCCATTAATCAAGCTTCCCAAATTCAAAATCTGATTACTATTCCAGAAGGATTTACCATTACTCAAATTGCCAACAAGTTTCAGGACCCCAAGCTATTAAATTGCTTAAAATCCGACTGCGAACAAACCCAAATCAGTCAAATCGCACCCGAAACCCAAATTAAAGGCCTGGAAGGTTTTTTATATCCACAAACCTATAGCTACCAAAACACGGATCTACTTTTACAACAAATGACTAGCCAATTTATCAAAAATCTGCCAAGCAACTACCAACAACAAATCTCCCAACTGCCTATTCAATCCTTATACGAAGTCATTATCGTAGCTTCTATGCTCGAAAAAGAAGTCCTCAGTCTGAAAGACAAACAAATAGCGGCCGGCATAATATACAAAAGACTCTCCAATAACTGGACCTTAGGCATAGATGCCACTCTTTTATACCAAAAAAATAATCGAGAAATCACCATCCAAGACCTCAAGGCCGACCATCCATACAATACTCGCAAAAACCTTGGACTTCCTCCCACTCCAATTTGTAATCCCGGAGCCGATAGTATTCAAGCCGCCCTCACACCACTAACAACTGATTTTTGGTTTTATCTAACAACTCCCACAGACAATAAAGTAATCTACGGGCGAAACAATCAAGAGCACGAAGCCAACAAACAAAAATACCTACGCTAATTGTAATTGACGGTAAATTCCTGCACAGCACTTTTCTTATTCCCCACCACATAATAAACGCTAATTTTATTTGCGCCCTGTGCTAAATTAGAAAATTTCTCACTCAAAATATAATTAAAAGAGCCAGAACCTTTTTTATAAAACTTTAAAGGGAAATTATTCACCACAACCTTATCCGCATCTGCTGGCACAGAACCCAACAAACCACCTCGAGGCTGAGTTAAAATATATCCATCCACAAAAGGCTGTTCATTAATAGTTAGTAAGGTCGGCGGAGCCAAAGAGCCATCTAATTCCAAGGCTGCACTAGCATCCGACTTCAGTTCTGGAGTTTTTGGTTTTACCAAAGCCTTTTTATCCTGATACAAAAACTCTACTCTAGCCGGCAAAGATTCCTTGCCAAAATTATCTATAGCCACAACTTCAAAAGCATTTTCACCTATTACGATATTACCTCGACCTGGTTCGTAAGATGCGTAATATATAAAAGAGGTATCTCCTGGTTCAAATTCCTTTAAGACATATGGTTCAGCCTTGCCGGTATCAAAACTAATCACCATAACTTTTTCTGTATTTTTAGGCACCGTTCCCTTAATAATAACTCTATCATCTGATAAAAGTGCACCGTTGATAGGCTGCAAAATCTTAACAGGAGACAAACTATTTACCTCATCCACACGGCTTTTTACCACAGGCTCATCGGTCGTAGTAAGCGTACTTTCACCTTTATATTCTGATAAAACTCTTGGTGTTTCTAAACGTAAAAAACTTTGATAGGCATTATTATCCAAACTAAACTTTTGACCCTTAGATAACAAAACCTCATCATAAATAGATTTGGTTTCTAAATCCAAAATATTAATTAAAACATCGCCCTCCAAACCTACAAGCTCTATAGGTAAACCAGCCTTAACTTTACCCTTAAAACGAGAAGCTATCACATTCACATAATCCAAATCCAAAGACAATTTAGATAAACTAGACTGGGTAGTATCCAGTTCTAGATTGCCAGACCGCAATTCAAAACTATCCAAGGGGGTTTCTAAAGCTTGGCTTCCTAAAAACTTAATTTCGCTAGACGACTTCAAATCTAAAGTAGCTTGTGAATCCAAAACTAAAACTAAGTTAGAATCAGGCCTAACCTGAACTATATCTCCTGCATTTATCACAGAATCTACATTTATTGCCTCAAAATTTTGTTCACCCTCAGCCTGACGAAAAACCTCGCCTGATAAAGCCTGAACTTCTACATAATTCAATAACTTATTGTCCGAAGAAGAAACAAAAAATTTATACACGGAACTCAAAACAAATGCCAACACAATAATAAGCAAAAGTAGCATAAAAGGGCCAAGTAAACCCTTAAAACCTCCTGATTTAAAACCCTTCTTGCTAGGCTTTTGCTTCGCCGGTCTATAATAATAGTGCTGCATAAAAATCTTTATTTTTTACTTCTAGAATAACTCAAAAAATCCTAAAGTCCAACCTGAAATTTAATATCATCCAACTGCTTACGCAAAATTACGTCCTTTTTTATAGACTTGGCAATCTTATTGCAAGCGTGCATAGCTGTAGTATGATTTCGCCCACCAAACTCCATACCTATCTTCTCATATGAAAAACCAAATTCCTTGCGTAATATATAAATTGCCAGCTGACGGGGAGTCATTATTTCTCGGCTTCTTCTTTCTCCTACCAAATCAAAGCGTGACAAATTATAAAAACTAGCCACAGTTTCTATCACATCCTTGCAAGACAAAACTTTGGTATCCGAAACTTCCTGCCTGCTGTTTGGAGTAGTAACTAACATCCCCATTTTACGTAAAATATTTGAGACCATATCTATACTAGCCGGCAAGCGCATTAATTTTGCCTGAGCTACAACTTGGGTCAACAAACCTTCTAATTCTCGAATACTGCCTTGTATATTCTGAGCCATAAAATCCAAAACCTCTTGGTCTATAAACAATTGCTGTTCTTGACTTTTCTGGATCAAAATTGCCAAACAAGTCTCATAATCAGGCTTAGAAATATCAACTATCATACCCATTTCAAAACGTGAGACCAATCTATCCTCCACTCCTTGCAAATCCTTTGGAGGCTTATCCGAACTAATAATGATCTGTCGAGATTCATGGTACAATTCATTAAAAGTATGAAAAAACTCCTCCTGAGTTCGTCCCTTACCTGCCAAAAATTGTATATCATCAATAATTAAACAATCTACATTTCTATATTTCTTGCGAAAATTCCGGACTCCATTCTTTTTAATTGATTCTATTATTTCATTGGTAAATTTTTCTGCTGTCACATAAACTACAACCGAAGCTGAATTTATTTTCAAAATCTCATTTCCCGTACCCTGCAACAAATGGGTTTTACCTAAACCTACATCTCCATATACAAATAAAGGATTATAGGCCTGGCCTGGCTTCAAACTGACTGCCTGACAAGCAGCATGCGCCAAGCGACTATTATCTCCAACCACAAAATTATCTAAGGCATATCTGCTATTTAACATCTTAGACACGATTTGCGAAGATCCCCCTTCAGAATTCTCAAATTTATATCGCATTTCATTACGTTTATTTACCTTGCGGCCAACCGGCTTAGATTCTCCCAAAATCTTAGTCAAATCTATCTTTTGGCTAGCATCTACAGCCCGCACTAAATATTTAAGCTCCTTTAAATCTGGTTCATGGTCCTGTAAGGCCTTTAAAACTAATTCATCATAACGTTTTTCAAACCACTCCTTAGTAAAAATACTCGGAACCGCAATATTCGCAGTTTGCTTATCCATACTCAACAAAAGAGTATCTCGAAACCAAACCATAAAATCAGCCTTTTTCACCTGCGAACTGAGCTTTTGTAAAACCTTAAACCAAATTTCATTCATTAAAAACGGATTATATCAAAAATAGTTATCATTATAATAAATCCCATCAAAACAATAAAGCCAATTATATGCAAAGCCGTTGCCAATTTTGTATTAATAGGTCTTCCTGTCATAGCTTCTATCAAAATAAATAAAAACCTACCCCCATCCAAAGCTGGAATTGGCAAAAGATTTAAAACTGCCAAAGACAAAGAAATCACCGCAATGAAATTCAAAAACTCCGCTAAACCCAAATCAAACACAAAAGAGCCCATGCTAACGACCTTCAGAGGGCCACCAACCTGCTCCGACACTGTAGCATGCACAAATACATCCTTCAAAGTTTGCGCAAAAATCACTACAGTCTGATAAGCAAAATGCGGCGCCTTGCTTAAGGCCACCCAAGGAGCCACATAAAAAGGAAATTCATCTTTTTCTAAAACTTCTATAAAAAATGGATGACTATCTATCCAAAAATCTAAGCCTAGATCCTTTAAATTAAATTGTCTAGATAAATACACGCCCAGCCTCCCCTGCTCATCCAATTCTACAGTCTTGCTCAAATTCTCTCCCTGAGGATTGCGCAAAGCTAAATCCACCGACTCAGATAACTTCGCTTGGTTATATACAATTAAATCCTGAAAATTGCTTAAAGGGCGTTGATCTACAGACAAAATACTATCGCCTATCTCTAAACCCGCAGCTGCTGCTTGAGAATCCTCCAAAACACCTGCCACAACTAATCCTGCATTAGCTTTTTCAAGCTCTAAAGTCATATACTGCCCATCTCGGCGAATTTGCAACTCAAGCTGCTGAGAATTTTCAAATTCTGAAACCAAAACATTTAAATCAAAAACCACTTTTTGGTTTAATAAAAGCAATTCATCCTGAGGCCTTAAAACATTATAAAACAAAGAAGACTCAGCCACATCTACAATCTTCAAAGCTGGCAAAGAAACCCGAGCAGGCACAGTCAAACCAAAATCC
>CAZFPD010000057.1:0-5864 GCA_964521035.1 uncultured Candidatus Peribacteria bacterium | reverse complement strand
ATGATTCCAAATATCTTGGTCAAAAAATCTAACATAAAAACTTTCTTAATTCTATTCCAGTATACTTAAATATTTTTAAATAACCAAGAGCTAATCCATAAGCCAGAATTCCGGCTATAATCTTCAAAACAAACAGCAGCACAAGATTTACATCCCAAAAGCCCACCAAGTATACTATCAATCCCATCCACAAACTGCTAACAATTATCTTTAATAAATTTTTAATAAAACTCCAATCAAAAAAATGCACTCTCTGCTCCAGCATTAAAAGCAAAATGCTAAATTGCACTATAGACGCCAGCACAAAAACCATGGCCAAATACATAGGCTCTCCCCAACTTGCCACATAAAAAGCTCCGGCCACATTAATCAACAAAAACAAGAAACTAGCCAAGGCTGGGCGCAAAGTGTCAAAGTGAGCATAGTAAATTCTAGCCAACAAATGATTAATACATTCAAAAGGAATAGATAAAACAAAAATTAGCAAAATAGAAACCGTCAAACTCGTAGCAAATACATCAAAAGCGCCTCTTTCAAAAAACAAAGTGATCATCTCTGGCGCTACAAAGTACATTCCCAACATGGCCGGAAAGGACCAAATCAAAATTCTTAAGGCCGTGGATTTCAAACAAGCCTGCAAGGCCTTGGGCTTATTATTATTTTTATGATCCACTATAAAAGGAAAGGCCGCCGTAGCCAAAGAAATCCCAAACAAACTCACCACAAAGCTCTGTAGGTTGCGAGCCAAATTAAAAGCTGTAACTGATCCTTCTGTCATGCCATAAGCCTTAGAACTGAAAACCAACATACTCAACACCAAGCTAATCATAGAAACCATCTTAAACAAAGACAACTTGCAAATATCCTTGAGTTTCACGTGGTAAAAAGCCAATTTAAATTCAAATTCAGTGAAAAACAAATCTCCACATCTCACTCCCAAATGTAAAAGCAAACCGATGACCACTCCCATCACCGCAGACAAAATGCCGTATTCTTCCTGCCAAAAAATTGTGCTTGTAATAATTCCTATATTATACAAAAAAGGCGAAAGTGCATAACTTAAATAATGCTTAAAAGTCATCAAGGCCGAGCCCACAAAATTAGATAAAGTAAATAAAATTGGAGACAAAAGTAAAATCCGAGAATATGTAACTATATCTGCTCGCATAGCAACTGTCGCCTTATCAAAGGCCAGGTCTACTATTAAAGGCATCAACAAAAAACAAACTCCCGAAACTGCCAACACCAAAATCATAGCCCAAAACAAAAAACTCCCGCTCAACACCAAAGCCTGCTGCTTGTCCTTAAGGTATTCTGCCCTAAACATAGGCAAAAACACTCCACTTAAAGCACCGGCCGTGGTGATAGCAAAAACAAAATCTGGTATCATAAAAGCGCTATAAAACACGTCTGTGCTCACACTTGCTCCAAAATAAAAAGTTATCAACATATCTCTAATCAAGCCTGCCAAATAACTTAAAACTGAGGCAACTGCCAAAAGCAAACTAGCTTTTTTTAAACTTACAGGCTGAAAATGCCTTTTTAAAAAGCCCAACATTATTTCTTTTTCTTATCGGCAATCAGCTGCTCACATTCCTCTAGAGTCATGTCTTCTGGTTTTTTACCTGCTGGCATCTTTGCATTCACCTTTCCGTCGCTTATATATTGACCATATCTGCCAGATTTGATTTCTATTTTTGAATCTTTAAAAGTCTTGATGCTGCCAGAACGTTTTTTAGGATTTTTTTCTAACAAATCCTTAGCCGTTTTTAAATCTATGTTCATCAAGATTTCCTCCGGCACACTTACGTTACCTGATTTTGACTTAATATAAGGACCAAATCGCCCCAAATCTAACATGACTTCCTCACCTAAATCCTTGGGTAAACTCACCAAAAATTGAGCCTGCTCTACAGTTAAATCATCAAAAGACCAAGACTTGGGTAGGCCCTTCAATTTCCCAGTTTTTGGGTCATCAGACAATTGCACATAAGGACCAAAACGACCGATTTTTTTATAAATCGGCAAGCCGGTCAGCTTATCCATAGCCATCGCTTCTTGGGTATCCATTTTTTTTCCATTCTTTAAAAACTCTACGTATTTCTCTTCCGTTAACTCGCTAGGAGATAAATTTGGATCTATAGAAAATGAATTGTCCTCCGTTTCTATATACGGGCCATATTTCCCAACTCGAATTAACTTTTCATAAGGCATATGAATAGTGCAAACCTCTTTGGCATCGATGTCAGCCTTAATTAAATTTACCAAACCCTTATAATCTTCCTTGCCAAAATAAAAATGCTTTAAATATATCTTGGAATCTTCTTTTCCGTTAGAAATCGCATCTAGATCCTCTTCCATAGAAGCTGTATATTCATAATCCACCAGGTTTGTGAAATGCTTTTCCATCAGTTGCACCACCGCCATGGCCAAAAAACTTGGCACCAAGGCCTTACCATCCTTAAAAACATATCTTCTTAAGATTGTATCTATAATTGAAGCATAAGTCGAAGGCCTGCCTATGCCTTTTGCTTCTAAAGTCTTAATCAAACTCGCCTCCGAATATCGATTAGGAGGTTTTGTCTCGGACATCTTATAATCAAAACTTTTCGCATCCACCTTGTCTCCGACCTTTAAAGCTGGCAAACGCACCTCCTTAGAAACATCGTCCCCATAAGCCTTGGTAAATCCTGCAAAAGTTTCTACTCTTCCATTTACTCCAAACTTAGCCGACTCACTCTTTAACACCAAATTCGTGACTTTGTATTCGGCAGGTTTCATTTGAGAAGCCAAACTCCGACTAAATATCAAAGAATACAACTTTAGTTGCTCTGGCTCCAGCTTTGCAGCCAAAGTTTTTGGATGCTTCCACTGATTACCCGTTGGACGGATAGCCTCATGTGCCTCCTGCGCGTTCTTCACCTTAGACTTATAAAACACCGGCTTGCTTGGCAAATATTCTTTTCCAAAAGAATCTTCCACATAAGCCCGGGCGGCCTTCAAAGCCTCATCAGAAAGGACCAGTGAATCAGTACGCATATAAGTTATATATCCATTTTCATACAATCTTTGAGCGGTCATCATAGTTTTCTTAGCTCCCATTCCCAATCTCGAACTAGCTGCCTGTTGCAAAGTCGAAGTCGTAAAAGGTGGCTTAGGATAAACCTTACTTGGCTTGTCCTCCAAAGATTCAACCTCATAATCCTGACTAGTCAAAAGATCCATAACCCTCTTCTTATCATCCGGGCCTAAAATTAACTTCTTCTTAGATTTTAATTGACCAGTTTCCTGATCGAAATCCTTAGCCACACACAAAGCTTTTTTCTCAAACTCTAACATCGGCGCTTCAAAAGATTCTTTTTCAAAAGCAAACTTTCCGTTTACCTGCGCAAACTCGGCCTTCTTAAAAAACATGCGCTCTCTTTCTCTGTCTACCAAAACTCTTAAAGCCACAGATTGCACTCTTCCTGCCGAAAGCTTTGGTGCAACCTTTCTCCATAACAAAGGTGAAATTTCATAACCATAAAGGCGATCCAAAATCCGCCGAGCCTCCTGGGCCTGCACCAACTCCTGATTAATTTCCCTCGGCTTATCCAAGGCCTTCATAATTGCCGTCTTTGTAATTTCATGAAAAGCCAATCTAAAAGTCGGAATCTTGGGCTTCAGAATTTCCATTAAATGCCAACTAATCGACTCTCCCTCCCTATCTTCATCCGTTGCCAGGTAAAGTTCTGAGGCACTTTTCAATAAACTTTTCAATTTACTAACCTGTTTCTTCTTATCAGTAGCCACAATATAAAGTGGACTAAAATCATTTTCTATATCTACTCCCAAACGCGCCCATTTTTGATCCTTATATTTAGCCGGAATTTCCTTGGCGCTGCGGGGCAAATCCCTCACATGTCCAATCGAACTCTCCACCACAAACTCTTTACCTAAAATTTTCGATATGGTTTTCGCCTTTGCCGGGGACTCTACTATTACTAATTTCAAAACTTTTGATTAAATACCTAATTAAAAATAAATGTTTTTAACAAACAAAGCAAATACAATTTGCAAAAGCCATCTATTTATATTTATTAACATTCTTGCAAACCTGCCCCTCCTCCAAAAAATCCTGATGCATAGCCTTAACTAAAGTTAAAGCCGCCTCATAACTTGGTACAGGAATTAAAAAATCCAAATCTGCTCTATCAGCCAGCCCCGCACTCACAAAAGTACTATCGGCCCAACTATAAAACTTATGCCACATATCTCCAATCAAAATAATAGGCACCTTGCAAATATGGCCAACCTGCATTAACTGCCAAGTATAAGCCAATTCAAGCAAGGTTCCCACTCCTCCCGGAGCTATCACTACCAAGTTAGAAACCTCCATAAAGGCATCCAATCTCCCAGAAAAACGCTTAAAATCCTTTTTAACATCCAAATGTTTATTGGCATATTCCTCAAAAGGCAGTTCTATTCTTAGCCCTATAGACTTAGCATCGCTACCCACCTCATCTAAGCCCTTATGATGTCCATTATTAGCTGCCTCCATCAAACCTGGGCCGCCACCAGTAACCACATCCAAATCCAAAAGTCCCAATTGATAAGAAAGATCAAACACCCCTTGGTATATTTCTGAATCCTTATCTAGACGAGAAGAACCAAAAATCGCCACCCGAAAGTGCTCTGGATCTAACTTTAAATCCTCTATAGTGCTCATTTATTTTAGTTTAAATTTTTTAATTTCTCCTGCATTATAAGCTATCCAGACCTCATCCACCAAGCCAGAAAAGTCTCCATCATCCAAATAGCCTTGCCTTGCCACCAATTTGTCCCGCAACTTAAAAATATCCTGCTCCTGTTCCAAAGGACATTCCACAATCAAATTTCCCGAATCCGATAATTCAGGCCTAGCCCTAAAACCCATATCATTAATTTCTGCTATATGTTCAGGCGAAAACTCCACTATCAACTTTGGCGAATAAGCGAAATTAAGCTTCCTCTCATCTGCTACCAAAACCACTTTACGTGACTTTAAAGCCAATTTCTTTTCTAAATACAAAGCCCCGCCATTACCTTTTAAAACCAAGCCCGTTGCCAAATTCACGTAATCCAAACCATCTATAGTTAAATCTATCTCCTGCACTTGCTCTAAAGACAAAAGCTGCACATCCATCAAAGCCTCCGCAACCCTGGCCGAAACAATTTCCGTGATTTTATCCGAAGAACTCACAAGCCGAAGAGACATAGGCCGCTCTCGCAAGCGCTTCATCAATTGTTCCACAAAAATTTCTAAAGTACTCCCCGAACCCAAACCCAAAACCATATTCGGGCTCAAAAGAGGTAAACAGGCCTGAGCCAAGCGCATTTTTGCTTCTTTTTCCATTGCTTTTTAATAACTTATTTGCTATAATTATAAGATAATAATTACAAAAATGACAGACCAATCTACAAATTCAAACAACATGTCAGTACCTCAAAAAGAGCCGGCTATGTCAACAGCCCCATCCGAACAAGTCACTTTAAAATCACAGACAGAACTTAACTCGCTTTCACAAGCAACTAGCTCCCAACTTAAAAGCAATCTTGAAACTCAAACTGTACCCAATTTTTTAAATTTAAACCTAGCAACACGGCAAAAAACTATCTTAGGCCAAGCTGTCGATCTCTACGCAAGTCATAATTATCGATGCAACTTTCCAAACAAAGCCTTACTCAAACAAGTAGGTCTGGCCGATTTGATGCCTCCGGCTGTCCGAGCAGTCGCTTGCAAAGGTGAAACCTATACAAGAATTGCCAATGGTGGATTTTATAATTCAAAAAACCAATACCTTCCCATAGTCCAATCCACAGAATTTCAAATTCAAACAGTAGAT
>CAZFPD010000056.1:0-5873 GCA_964521035.1 uncultured Candidatus Peribacteria bacterium | reverse complement strand
TTTTTCGTATTGGTTGTATTCGTGAGTATCAAAAATATTGCCGCGTAAGCGTGCATATGGAATAAAGCCAGCCATGAGGCCTCCACCAATATAGGCGTTACGAAAGAATCGTCTAACGCTTGTAGTTTCTACTCCTAATGTGCCTTCAACTGTACCTAAGAGTCCAGTTAACATAGCTCCAAGATTTCCGGCATCTTCATATTGGACACCAAACCCACTAATGGATTTAAAAACTACATTTGAGCTTAAAATTTGTCCCATGGTAATTGGGCCAATTTTAAAGTGTAAACCGGCACCTTGTGTTCCAGCTCCCGCGCCAAATGAAAAATTTCCATTATTGTAAAACAATGGGGCGCTGATAGCTAGGTTGTTTGTAATATTTTCTTGTAAACTGGGTTCATTCTTAAGAGCTTCTACAATTTTTTCATTCATGAATTTTGAATCCATGGTTCTGAGTTTTACAACATCATGCAAGGTTTGTTTGACACTTGCTTGGCTTTGGTCGAGTTTTTCTGCTGCTGCTGCTATGGCTTTTTGTTGTTCTAGGGAGTCTCTTTCTGCTTCGATGGCTTGGCTAGCTTGATATTCGTGAAGTTGTAAAGCTAGGTTTTCATACATGGTATCTGCAAATGCACCTTGTTTCAGGATGCGAATGTCACTAGCATTTAATGTATTGAATTGCTTATTCTTAATTTTAGTTTCGAGAGTTGCAAGTTGTGTTTCATTTAAATCGGCTTGTTTTAAGCCTGGCAAATTAACTACTGCTAATGCCGCTTGTTTGAGATACCTTGATAATGTTTGTTGAAGACGCTGGATTTTTAATTCGCCAGTTTTTGGGTCTTTACATTCTTCAAGGAGTCTTTGATGGAATTGACCTTCATTGGCTCCAGCTTGTATGAGATTAGATTGTTCGATTTCGCTTTGTAAACCTCCTTGTAAATCAAGTGGGGTTATACTCATTTCGTGGTCGTTGGTAAGTAAACTCAGTGGGCCACACCAATCGTTGCGTTCAGCCATGTTTTGATGAGTGTGAGTGGTAAAAATCATAGATGAAATTTGCAGAACGTGATTTTGTTCATAATTTTGATATTCATTAATGTCACGTAATATGTTTTGAAGGAGTCTTTTTTGTTTTGGACCATCTGGTGTAGTGATTGTTGGTATATGCTTACGGATCTTGTTCTTTAATACTTTTAATGTATTAGCATTATCAAAGGTGTTTATGTCAAAATTTCTAAAAAAGAGGGGTGTGTTGTATTGACTATAGTAACTTGTTATTTTTGTTTTAGCATCATTTGTTATTTGTTCTTTTGATCGTGAAGCTTTTTGAATGTTATCTAAACGAATTTCTTCGTATGTTTTATATCCTCTGTCAAACCAATTCTCTTGTGTGGTAGAGATTTTATATGTGTGGATATTGTGTATGGTTTCTGTAATATTGTCACCAGCTATATCTTGCCAAAAAGTTTCTTTTTCTTGCTCGTCGGCGTATGTGTTTAGTGCATAAAGTTTGTACATTTCTTCTAAAAATTCTGTGTGAGATTGGCTTAATTCAACTTCTTTGAGGTCTAAAGTGGGAGTTCCATCTTTCATGCGTAAATATTTTTGGTGATTCATCCCAAACATTGCACAGGATTCTTGGAAAAGAGCTGCAAAAATTAAATTTTCATCATCTGCCTCATCATGTTCTTCAATTAGTTCTTTTAAAGTTTCGTTGTTTTTGGAATCTGGAGGAATGATGTTGATTTCTTCGATATAATCATTGTGTAAAATTTGAGGTTCACTGCTAATTAGAGGAAGGCTATCTGGGTTGTCTAAAGTTGGACTTGTAGGTTTTTGCTCAAGAACATCTTCACTTTTGTTACTAAATTGATTTAGGTAAGTGATTAACATGTTGATGTCACGAAATAAGTTTTGCATGGTTGCTTTCGTGCTTTGGCTTTGAAGGGCTTTTAAATAATTATTTCCACTCTTTGATGTTTCTTCATATACTGCTGATGAAAGATCTGTGAGAGAATAGTCTGAATTAAACATTTTAGGAGTTTGATCATGTAAATACTTACTATATTCATTTACTGTCCCTTGTAATATTTTGTATGAACTACCTAGATTATCGTCAATGTCTTTATTCGGTTCACCTATGTTTTCAGCTATTTCTTCAGAAATTACTTTAAAGTCTGTATCTTTGTAACATAGAAATTGTTGCATAACAGTTGTGAGTCCGGGGTAGGCGCCTTTGTTCATGTAACGAAAAATGACTTCGGCGCTAAAAGTGTCGCCTTCCATGTCATCTAGCATAGAATCTAAGCTGCCAATATCAATGTGTAGGTTTTCGGTGGCTCTTAGAAGAGTTTCACCGTTTAAAATTTGGCCTTGCAAGATCATGCGGCGCATATCTTCTGGATAGCCAATGTTACAGCCTTCAATAATGTCGTGAAAATTATCTAAATCTAATTTTTCATTTAGCTGAGGGTGATTGATGGCATTGTCAAGAATATTCTTTCGAATATCTCCTGTTTCTATTTTTTCATATCTTTCGGCCATGCGCATTTAATTAAATCTAATAATTATATCATTTTGCTGCAGTTTTTGCAAGAAGTTTGTTATAATATGTGTGTTTAATAAAAGTTTATGCTGATTTATGTGAATACGAAAAATTATGCTATCAATAATTTGGGCTCTTTACGGGCCTTGTGTGAGGGTCTGAAGCAGTCGAATTTGCCGGTGCGTTTGGTGGTTCCGGCTGTGATGTTGGGGTTTTTGCAGGAATACGCTGAGTTTTTGTGGGTGCAGCATTTGGATGTGGCGGAATTTGGTTCGCATACGGGACGGAATTCGGTTTTATTGCTTGGTCCAGATATGTGTGAGGGAGTTTTGGTCAATCATGCCGAAAGGCCTGTGAGCGCAGAGCAGATCTTGCAAACTTGCCAGGGTGCGAAGGAGCGTGGTTTGCGGACTATGGTTTGTAGTGAGGATTTAGATTTTTTGTTAGAATTCCAAAACCAAGATGCCGCGGATATATTGGCTTACGAACCAAAGGAATTAATAGGTGGTGATATTAGTGTGGTAGATGTGGAATTGGACGTTTTAAAGCGCACTGTGGGTGGTTTTGAAAAGGATTTTGTGGTGGGAGCTGGGATCAAAAAAGCTCAAGATTTGCAGGCCTCCAAACAGCTGGGTGCCCATGGGGTTTTAATAGCTTCTAAGATTTGTAAAGCAGAAAATCCGCTAGAGATTTTACAGGAATTTACAAGTGGGTTATAATAGTTTATATATAATCTAACCCAAAGTGTATGCAAATAGAAATCACATACAAGAATTTTGATTTGGCTTTAGAAGACAAGCAATTTGTGGAGCAAAAGCTTTTGAGTTTGACTAAATTTTTTGATAGATTATCGGATGAGTCGGCCAGAGCCACTGTGAGTTTGCAGCGAGAAAAGCATTTAGATCATAAAGATAAAATGGTGATTAGAGTGGTCATTAAAGTCCCGCGAGCAGATTTTCGGGCCGAGAATATTAGTTATACTTTGATAGAGGGTATGGAGGCTATATTGACTAAGTTTAAAAAACAGTTTGATCATTTTAAAACTCGTAAGCAGGGAGATAAAAAAAGGCGAGAGGCCGCTGCCTTTAAGGCCAACATGCCAGAAATGTTGGAGCAAGAGGCTGAGCAGCCGGCTCCTTTGATTAGTAAACGTAAGGTGTTTTCGAATTTAATTCCTATGACGGAGGAAGAGGCGATTCAGACCATGCAGGATCTGGGACATGGCTTCTTTTTGTTTGTAAATGAACTTAGTAATCAGTATAATTTTGTGTATAAAAGGCCAAATGATGAAGGCTATGGAATAATTGAACTTCTTACAAGTGATGGAGTATTATAGATCTTATACGATAATTGGAAATAAATTAGGGCGCACGATTGCTACTCCGACTTTGAATTTAAAAATTGAGCAGAGTTTAGATTTGGAGTTTGGAGTGTATGTATTTGAGGTGATTTTGTTTGCTCAAAAATATTATGCGGTCGGTACTTATGGCTTTCGTGAGTCGGTGGATCAAAAATTGACTTTGGAAGTTCATATTTTAGATAGTAAGTTTTTGCATCCTGAGTTATATTATGTACAGTTGGCTGTGCGAGCGATTAAGTTTTTGCGCCCTATGAAAAAATTTGCGGGCTTAAAGGCTTTAAAACAGCAGTTAGAAATTGATAAAAAATTAGCCTCAAACTATGTTAGAACTCTTGCGTAAACTGTTTCCGGAAACTGGATTTGTGCGCTTGGCTTATCATAAAATGAAGGCAGTATTGGCCTGGATTTGGTATTGGAATCCAGCTTCGAAAATGTTGGTAATAGGAGTGACAGGCACGGATGGCAAGACTACGACTTGTAATTTAGTGGCCCAAATGCTTGGTGAATTAGGTTATAAGGTTGGGATGGCTTCGACCGTGAATTTTCAGATTTTGGATAAGTACGAAAACAATCTTGCTAAAATGACTACTGATTCGCCTTTTGCCTTACAGAAATTGTTAAGAAGGATGCGCAAGGCCAAGGTCGAAATTGTGGTTTTGGAGGTTTCCTCTCATGCGGTTATGCAGAACCGGATCTGGGGAGTCAATTTTGACATAGGGGTCTTAACCAATATTTCAGATGATCATATCGAGTATCATGGTTCTAAAACTGCTTACTATATGACCAAGGCAGCTTTTTTGGGTTCTTTGCACAGTATGCGCCGGCGTTTTGGTGTGCAGAAAACTTTGATTTTAAATGCGGATGATGATTTGTTTGATGAATTTAAAAAATTGCCCTGTGACAATAAATATATTTATGGTTTGCGTTCGAAAAAGGCTATCGTTAAGGCCGAAGATATTTATGTAGGAGCTCAATATGTGAAATTTGATTTGTTGGCCCCAAATGTAAAAATGCAGGTTCGTACTTCTTTGATAGGGGAGTTTAATGTGTATAATATCTTGGCAGTGGCCAGCGTGGGATTGGCTTTGGGTGCAGAAGTCACTGAGTTGGAGCGGGCCTTGTCTAGGCTCAAGGCCGTGCCAGGTAGAATGGATTTGATAGATTGTGGCCAGGATTTTACAGTAGTCACTGATTATGCACATGCAGTTGCGTCTTTAGAAAATTTGTGTAAGGTTTTTAAGCCTTTAACAAAGAGACGTTTGATTTTGGTGTTTGGTTCCCCCGGAGGTGGTCGGGATAAGGCTAAAAGGCCTTTGATGGGAGAAATCGCGGCCAAGTATGCCGATGTGGTGATTCTGACTAGTGATGACCCTTATACTGAGGATGCGTGGACTATTATTTCACAAATTGCCCAAGGGATTGGAGAATTTCCTGAAGAAAATCTGCATAAAATTGTGGATAGATATCAGGCTTTAAAATTTGCGATTGGAATGGCTCAATCGCAGGATACAGTTTTGGTAGCTGGCAAAGGAGGGGAGAAGGTAACCATAATAAATGGAGAAAAATTGCCTTTTGATGAAAAAAATATTTTGGAAGAATTAATATCTAAACGTGAGTTTGATGACCTTAAAATCTAATGCGATTTATACTGTATATAAGCCTTTTGGCCTGGGGTCGAATCGATGTATGCAGGCTTTTAAAAAACTCTTGCCTGCGAAAACAAAAGTCGGTTTTGCCGGCACTTTAGATCCCTTGGCTTCTGGGGTTTTGCCCTTAGCGACAGGCAAATACACCAAGATGATTCCTTATTTGCGTTTGGAGCCTAAGATTTATGAGGCAGAGTTTGTGTTTGGTATTAGTTCGGATACTTTAGATGCGCAAGGCATAGATGTGCACAAAGAATTAGCGGCTTTGGCTGAGAATAGACAGATGTTTGGCGAGCAGGACTTGAGGGATTTCTTAGAGACT
>CAZFPD010000055.1:0-5953 GCA_964521035.1 uncultured Candidatus Peribacteria bacterium | reverse complement strand
AGCCGGCTTAGCCTGTATTTGGAGAGCGCAGCCTAGAGCCTGTTACCCAAAAAATTAACAGAGTCAGGCTGAGGCTTTCAAAGCTATGCAGCAAATTGAGTGGGATTAGTAAACCACACCAAAAGGCCAACAAGGCATACTCTTTTTTCAAGCAAAGTTTGTGCAGTATCATGGCATATACAATCACAAATAGACTAAATCCAACTAGCCCCGTATTTACCAGCAGACTCACAAAATGACTCTCAACAATCAAACTCTGCTCTAAAAGCCAGGAGCTCGGTCCTGAAAAGCCAAGGCCATGCCCCCAAATGGGTTTTTGCCAAAATATTTTTAAGCCCATCCAAAGCTTAGAAAAGTGCAAGGAGCTCGACTCTGGCTTGAGTATAAAGGGCCAAAAATAGATTGCCAAAGCAGCAAAACTACAGGCTGCAAGGCCGATTTTCAGCATTTGTCGCTTGCAAAATGCCCAAATTTGCCCCTGGTATTGTAGGGCGATATACACCAATAGTCCAAAAATTAAGGCCAAATAAGCACTACGTGAAAAGGTAAAAAACAATGCAATTAGGGCCAGCAGCTGCTTAAAATTGAATTTTTTATAAAAATCGAGACTCAAAAAGAGATAAAACACAGTCAGTAAGCCCATTTTATTTGGGCCCTCTAAAAGCCCCTGAAAGCGGCATAGCTCAGAGTGTTCAATTTTTTGGCAAAAGGCCGGCGCCTGATTCACATAGAAGGTAGAATAGTCGTTCCTAAAACCAAATTCAATGAATAAGCTAGGGTCCAGAAGATAAATCAGTAAGCCCAGCACCAGCATTATTTCAAAACTATAGATAAAGGCCTGCAATTGTACCCGAAATCGGCTAGCTGTAGCGATCAGTAGGACTCCGAAGTAAAAGACTTCGTTTTTGATGGCACTTAGGGCAAAGTTTAAAGATAATTCAGGTAAAAAGCTTAAGGTGAACAGGCTATAGGCTGCGAAGGCCACACAGGCCCAGAAAAACTTCTGTCTATACAATTTTAAACAGCTCGGCACCAGCGGAATAAGCAAAATGAGTAGGAGTATTTCTCGTAAAAAAGCCATTGGCCAAAAAGCTAGCTTGTAATGAAAATAAACTTTGAGTATTGTAGAGAAGGGGATTAATAATAAAAAAATATATTCTATGTTCTTTAAAATTTTTTTGACTGTCATATTTCTACTGATTTTAGGATTAATTTATCTAGCTCATCAATTTCTATTGTATAGCTTTTTCCAAAAAAAAATAACTAAAATCCAAAAAAACCTTTCCTATAAGGCGCTTTTGCTCAGTGATGTAGTTGAAATCCAAAATCTTGACCAAAAACGCTTTCCAAGGTCCAAACTAGACTCTGCAAAATTAAGTGCCCGGCACAATTTTATTCAATAGCTGCAAGCAGAACTCACCATGGCTCCATTTGACGGACTTCTCTTAGAGTATCAAGAGCTAGTTAAAGAGCATAATAGTCTTGTTGCAAGCTATAATTCGGTACGTTGGCCTCACAAAAGACAGTTTCAAGCTTTAGGCTAAAAACTTGCTTTTTTTGAAAAAACCCTGTAGTATAAAGCCGCAATTCTAGCTACGAGTCAATTAATATACCACCATAGCTGCACACAAAAAAACTATGATTGCTGCATTCCTCAAAAACCTCAAAAGAAAGGTCCTGGTCTTTAAATCCAAAAAAAGTCGATTTAGCCCTTCTTCTAGGTCTTATTTAGACCCAAAAGCCTTATATCCAGCCCATTTTATCTTAAAAAAGCTCAGCAAAGTTCTATGTCTCAGCTTTTTTTTGATAGGCTTTTTTAGCTCCCAGGTCTTCCAAAACAACTCTCTCGCCCTAGGTGATAAGTATAATCCATATTTGAGCCAAGAGGACCTGGACTTTAATTTAGCCCAAATGGTTAGTAGTGAAGAAGGATTCTTAGTTAAAAACGTGCCTGTGAGTGAGGAGGAACTCCAAAAAGAGGTTGAATTTAAGGAGCACAAAGTCCTCGACAAGGAAGATCTAGTCGCTATCGCCAATTTTTATGGGCTTAGTGTCAATACCTTGATCCAAGAGAACAAAATTATTAACGTTTCCGATGTAAAGACGAATGATATTATTAAAATACCGCCTACCGATGGGATTTCGCACACGGTGCAGACCGGGGAGAATTTGTCTTATATTGCCTCTTTATATAGTGTTGACTACTCAGAAATAGAGGCTTTTAACTTGGTAGATGTCTATAGTTTAAATATCGGGCAAAAACTCTTTATTCCAGGTGGAACCCGGGTAACCAATACCCTGATTGCAGATTCAGCCACTAAGCCCACTCCAAGCAGTACTAAGGTGGCCAACCTAGAGAACGTGATTGATGCCAGCATATTACCCGAATATCCAGACCCAGCCAATATCAAGCTGAATACAGAGGAAACACGGCCCGCTCTTGAGCCCCAAAGTCCAAATACTCCTCAACTACCAAGCTTTAGTTTAGATTCCGAATCAGGCTTTAGCCAAGGCGCAGAGGCCACCATCCAAGATCCTAAAATAGTCACAGTAGAGAAGCAAGTTATTGTAGAGGTTCCAAAATCCAGAGCTAAGCAAATGCCACCGGCACCAAAAACCAACACCCAGTGGAGCCGCCCAACTAGCGGAAGTGTGACCCAAGGTTACCGTCGCGGCCACTACGCTCTAGATATCGCAGACACAGGACGTCCAGCTATTTGGGCCGCCGGCACTGGAATAATCGAAGTCGCAGCTTATGGATGGAACTCCGGCTTTGGAAATTATATCATTATAGACCACAAAAATGGCTACAAAACCCTATACGCCCACAACACCGAGCTCTATGTGAAGGCAGGGGAAACCGTAGAAAAAGGGCAGGTGATAGCTAAAATGGGTAACACCGGCCGTGTATATGGAGCCACAGGTATTCATCTGCATTATGAATGTCATTTAGAGGGCATCCGTATAAATCCCCACAAATGTATGCCATAAAAACCCTACTGGTATTGTTGCTGAAACTTTATCAAAAGACTATCTCTCCAGATCACAGTGTTTTTAAGCAGCTCTATCCCTATGGATTTTGTAGGTTTTACCCCACTTGCTCCGATTATGCTATCCAAGCGATACAAAAATATCCCTTGTCGAAATCGCTATTGATGATAGCCAAACGGGTTTTAAAATGTAATCATAAAACTAGACCTAAAGTCGATTTACCATGAATGAATTACAATCCCTTTTAATTGGCATAGTCCAAGGCATTACTGAGTTCTTCCCAATTTCTTCCTCGGGCCATTTAGTGCTGTTAGAAAATGCCTGGCACTTAAATATTCAGGATTTATTTTTCTTTAATATCTTAGTCCATCTGGCTACTCTGTTTGCCATTTGCATTCATTATCGCAGTGATATTGCCATGCATCTCAAGGGGCTTTTAAAAACACAATCCGAAAGTCGTAAATTACTATTCTATCTGGTCGTAGCTACTATTCCGGCTGCAATTTTAGGAGTTTTATTTGAAGAGCTGATCCAAAATGTTTTTGCGAGCACCGCGGCTGTAGCCTCGGTGATGCTAGTTATGGGTGTCATTTTTATAAGTGATAAAAACAAAACCCGCAATCACGCAGTCAATATATGGAAAGCTCTGATAATTGGTTTTGCTCAAGCTCTCGCATTAATTCCTGGCGTCTCTCGCTCTGGAGCCACCTTGTTTGTAGCTACCAGGCTTGGTATGGATAGAGTCAAGGCGGCCCAATTCAGCTTTTTTATGGCCATTCCAGTCATCCTTGGAGCTACAATTTTAAGTTTATTAAAAATGCCAGAGCAAATGATTAGTTCAGGTGCTCTAGCAATTTATTCCATCGGTTTTGTCAGCGCCCTTATCACTGGGGTCTTTGCCATTCGCTACCTGATTCAGTTCTACCATAAATACAGTCTGCGAATTTGGGGCATCTACTTGATAGTCCTTGCCATCAGTACTTTTTTATCTCTTGCTTAGAGCCCAATTAGTCTGCTCAAGATTATCAAAATTGCATAAATATGTAATTGCAGCCAATTCTGGATCCTGCGCCTTATGTGCCAGAAAAGTATGGATCGCTTGAGGGTCTTCCTGTATATTGTGCTGTTCACAATAAGCTATTCTCATTTTCACAGGATCTAAGTCAGCAAGAATTTCATCAAAGCTTGCATTTGTACAAGCTAGGGTAACTGCCTTCGAAAAATCAAAGTAACCAGTTTGCATTAGTGAGATTGCTTGCTTTAGCTCCTGCTGAGTCAGCCCGTGAACCAGGCCACTTTGCACTTCCCTTATACCCCCAAAAGCATCTTCTGCTTGTTGGAAGCTGTAAGATGTCGCGAGATATTTTAGAGCCTCAGCCAAATCTTCGGGGGCTAAATCTCCACACATCCAGTTAAATGCAGCCATCTCCTGGTTGTAAATTTGCTTAGAGTCGTAGATTAGACCTATTTGTTCAGCCACTCTATCAGCTATTACTGAATGCGTTGTGTCACACTGTAAAAGCGTTAGCATAGTAACTATAGGACTTCGCACTTGTTCAATATTCCCCATACTTTAAAAATCAAATAATAATATAATTACAAGCATATCTGATTCATTTTGAATAGCAAGTTCTATATGTCAACGCAGCTTGACGATACTAGTTTAGGGTGTTAATTATGCAATTTAAAAACCCCTTCATAAATTGAAAGGGTTTATATAATTAGCAGTTTAAGTGTTCAACTATTCAGCTTTCTTAAAGTACTCTTTGTGAGAAAGGTCCACTCGGCCTTGCTTATCGATTCCTACAATTTTGACTTTTAAGATTTGTCCCTTACTTAAAACTTTAGAAACATCATCGATTCTGTCTGGTGAGATTTTTGAGACATGGAGTAGGCCTTGCTTGCCTGGAGCATATTCTACAAAGGCGCCGTAAGCCTCAATGCGCATGACTTTGGCATCGAATTCATCTCCTACTGTAGGGGTGTAGGTAGCTTCTTCTATCATAGATTTAGCCATCTCATATTTGTCCAGATTTGGGGCAGTGATAATCACAGCTCCATCATCTTCTATACCGATTTCACATTCTGATTCCTTGGTGATTCTTTGAATCGTTTCGCCTCCCTTACCAATGGCAGCGGCTATAGAATCCACGCTTATCATAATAGTTTTCACAATTGGAGCATGAGGGTTGAGGTTGGCTCTAGGTTTGTCTATGGTGGCCTCCATTGCAGCACGGATTTCTAGTAGACCTTTATCGGCTTGAGCCAGGGCCTCACGCATCAATTCTATCGGTAAGCCCTTGAGTTTAATATCCATTTGTAAAGCAGTGATACCTTTTTTAGTGGCGGTAACCTTAAAGTCCATATTTCCACAAAAATCCTCCAGGCCTTGGATATCACTTAAGATACGATAGCGATTTGTTTCCTCATCCATTACTAGTCCCATGGCTATCCCAACCACGGTGTCTGTAATTGGCACTCCAGCATCCATAAGGGATAGGCTAGAGCCACAGACCGAAGCCATAGAGCTAGAACCATTACAGGCCAAAACTTCGGATACAACCCGGACAGTATAATTAAAAGCATTCTTTTCAGGTAAAACCGCCAACAGGGCTTTTTCTGCTAAGTAACCATGGCCAATTTCACGCCGGCCAGGTCCTCTCATAAAACCTGTTTCCCCAACTGAATAAGGCGGAAAGTTATAGTGATGAATATAATATTTCTCTTCTTCCTTATCAAAAGTTTCTATCAATTGTGGTTTAGTCGGGGCACCCAGCGTGACAATAGACATGACTTGAGTTTCACCTCGGTTAAATAGGGCACTTCCGTGTACTCTATCAAACAAGCCGGCCTTGATATTGAGTTTTCGCACCTCGTCACATTTTCTATCGTCAGCCCTAATGCCGCTTTCTAAAACTCTTTCTCTCATATTGCTTTCAAACTGCTCTTGGATTAGAGCATG
>CAZFPD010000054.1:3102-6294 GCA_964521035.1 uncultured Candidatus Peribacteria bacterium | reverse complement strand
CGGCGGCAGCTTCTTCTTCCGCGGCAGCGGCGGCAGCGGCTTCTTCTTCGGCGGCGGCAGCAGCAGCTTCTTCGGCTTCGGCGGCGGCTTCTTCTGCGGCGGCTTCTTCTGCGGCGGCGGCTTCATCTATAGCGTCAAAGTCTGGTGCATCTATCATGGCGAAACCAGTAGAAATTGTACTCAATAATAGCAATTGAGTTAGAATAAGGGCTGGAATGAATTTTAGAGTGCGCTTTTTCATGTTTAGCATGTGGGGCTGGTTTTTTTACTTAATCATATTATTATATCAAATTTAGGAAGTTTTTGCAATAGTTATTGTTGGAAATTTTGTTATACTGGTGGAGTTAATATGATTTATGAAAATTTTAGTTTTTGATACTGAGACTACAGGGATCCCATCTTCTAAATTTAGCTTAGCTAGACAGCCACATATTATCCAATTTGCTGCGATATTATATGAATTGAACGCAAGCTTGGAAATGATAAAATTGCAGGAAATAAATGAACTGATAGATCCTGGGGTAGAGGTTCCGCTGGAAAGTATTTTAATACATAAGATTTCGAACGAGATGCTTGTGGGTAAGCCTAGGTTTGCGGATTTGGCTGTGAGAATCAAGGATGTTTTTTTAGCAAGTGATATGGCGGTGGCTCATAATATTGCCTTTGATAAGAAGTTGTTAGAAATTGAATTTGAGCGCTTGGACCAGAGCGTGGGCTTTTGGCCGAAACAAATTTATGATACCATGCTGGAGTCTGTGAATTTGTGTCGTTTGCCTTCCCGAAACCGAGGTTTTAAGTCGCCGCGCTTGAGTGAGTTGCACAGTTTTTTGTTTGGAAGCGAATTTGCAAATGCACATAATGCCCTGGATGATGTCTTGGCCACAGGCCGATGTTTGCAGGAATTAATTAAAAGGGGACACGCAAATTTGAGGCCGAGTGTGCAGGGTTCTTTGTTTTAGTATTTTGTGAAAGAATAACTTGATGTGTCAAGGGGTTTTTAAAATTGTGGCTTGTTTTTGATTTGGTGCTTGTTATAATTTTGGTAGTCTAATTTTAGCAGACATATGGTTTATAAGGATTATTATTTGGACTTTAGAGATTTTTAACAAGGCTTTAGGAGGGACGTTTGTCACCTCTTTTTTTTAATCTTTTTTTAATTAAAATTTAATAAATAATATGCAAGAAGTTTTACAAGCAGAGGCGTTAAATTCACAGGGTTTGTTGCCTGTTGAAGCTCCGACATTTAGTGAAATCCGTGATAATTTTGCAGGGCAAATTATGTCTTGTGTTTGGATGAATATGGATGTGGTTAAACGGGAAAGGATAGTTGTTCCTGAACATTGGCATTTGGTTAGGCCGTCTTTTGATGAAGTAGCAGGTGAGGGTGCTTCTATGGTAATGCCTGGTTCGGTTGTTTGGTTGTCTCATCCTGATAATTGGGTTCATGTTCCGAAGGGAACAGACCCAAGTTTTTTAGCAGCTGCTCGAGGGCTTGGAATTTTACACACTTTTTTGGATATCCCATATAGTCAATTGGATAAGGCTCAGCAGCAATTTGGTGTGCCGCTGAATTTATGTGATGATTTTGTACATAACAGAGCGATAGATAGAGGGTTTTCAGAAGAGGCTTTTAGAGATTTGAATTGTAAGTCAAAGTTGGCAGAATTCTCAGAATATGCGGCTCCATATAAAGTCGCTAGTTTAGATGATTTTACCAGGGAGATGTATGATTCCTTTGGAGGTGAATCTTTTTTTCTAAAAAAGAATAACACAGAAGTAGTAGGGCAGGGGGTATTAAAAATCACTAGTTGGGAAGATTTTGAGAGGGTTAAAAATCAATTAAAATGCGAACTAAATTTGTATCAGGGTCTTTGTAGGGAGTTTATTTTGCAGCCGGAAATTCAGGGGAAGTCTAAGAGTTTGCAGTACTATCATACACCGGAAGGTCCAGTAGAATTGATTAGTATCAGTGAGCAGTTTGTAAATGACCAGGGGGTGTATTTGGGTTCATTGAATTTGGCTAATAAGGTGGAGGACTTGAGTGTGAATCAAAGAATGATGATGATTGATATGGCACAAAGGGTCAGGAAAAAATTTCCTAAGGCGTATGGAATTATGATGAATGATTTTATAGAGACTAGGGATGGAGAGGTTTGGACTTTGGATCCGGGTTTAAGACCTTCAGGTAATACAGGTACGGCTTTGGCACGTATGTTTGTAGCAGAGCAGCTTAACAGAGCAGATTTGGCAAGTTATACTTTGCCTTTGCCAGCAAAAGGATATAAGGAAAGTTACGAGAATTATTTTCAGGCTAAGGATGAATTATTGGATTTAAAGAGTTTGGAAAAGAATGGTTTTGTACTTATGCCTTGGGGTTATAATCCTTATCAAGGTGCTCCAGTGATGGCTATGGTATTTCCTGTGAATGAGTCAGTGGATGAAATAGAAGCGGCAGTTAGGCGAAATTTTTAATTTATTATATAACTGATATACGAAATGGATAATATGTTTGAAGTTAAGGAAAATGCTGATTCGAACTGGATTTTGCCAGCAGATAGTCAGCGTTTGCAGGCAATAGAAACTTTGTTAAGTGAGCGTGCTATGGATACAGAACTGCCGAATTTATATGCTAAGGTTCAATCAAAGAACTTAGCTGTAATTGGAAGTGATGTTTTGTCTGATGAGCACTTAGGTTTAGGTTTATTTGGTATTTATTATCCAGAGAAGAGTCCTGAAAATCTTAGAAAGGCTGTAGTGTTTTTAGTAAAAATTTTGGTGGATGGCTTGTCAGAGCCCGTGCAAATTGAGGACACAGGCCTGGATAAACTTTATAGTTCTATGAGTTTTGGTGAAGGTTTTGGTTCTTTCGCAGGACAAGTATATGTGAAGACTTGCTTTGACGGTTATGATCACGTCATGAGAGAGAGCGGAATTATTTCAGGTGAGTTTGTGAATGCTCATATGAATTCTACATGTCGGTTTTCTTCTGTGCATAGCCCTAAGTAGAATGTCTTTGGATTAGGTTGAGAATCTTGTATAATTGATTTAGATTTAAAATTTAAATATGAGAGAGTTCAAGTATTATCCAGAGGATTTTGGGCAGTTAGAGGTAGAGGTTTTGCATATGGACTTGGATTTTGATATGTATGAGGACCACACGGTGGTGATTTCTAAATTAAGATTTAAGGTTTT
>CAZFPD010000054.1:0-3092 GCA_964521035.1 uncultured Candidatus Peribacteria bacterium | reverse complement strand
GTTTTAGAACAGATTACACATTTGGACTTAAATGCGAAGAACTTAGAGATTGTGGAAGTTTCGGAAAGGTATGAATATTTGCAGGATCAAGACATATTGCGGATTAGTTTTGCTAAGCCTTTACTGCCCGGTACTGAGCATTATGTGACTACGCGTACGATTACACGTCCGACTAGTCATATTTTAGAAGGACTTTACTATGACGAAACTCCTAAAGGCGCTCCTTGTACGCAGATAACGCAATGTCAGCAATGGGGTTTTCAAAGAATTGTGCCTTGTATAGATGATATGACGGCGAAATGTACTTATTCTACAAGTATTAGAGCTGATAAAAGTTATACGAATTACTTAACAAATGGAGATGTAGTTCAGGATATTCAGGATTTGGGTGAGGGGAGAGTGAAGATAATTTATGACAATAAGGTGACGCCTATGGCAACTTATTTGTTTTTTTTGGGAGTAGGAACTTATGCAACTTTTACGCGCGAGTTTGAATATCCGGATGGAGATAAGTTTATGTTGGAATTATTGGTTCCCCCAGATAGTGATCCGAAAAAGGCTTATTTAGCTTTGCAGGTATTGCATGATGCGATAATGTGGGTGTATTTGTTTACGGGTGAAGATAAGTATGAAAATTTGGAGGCCGCTAAGAAATTACAAACTTTAGTTGATGAAAGGGAGACTCTTAAAAAACAAGGTGCTGATTTTACTAAGTTACAGGCAAAAATTAGTAAGTTGCAGCAGGGTAAAAAATGGGGATATAAATATACGGGTACGGTATATAGAGAAATAGGTATGCAGAATTCAGATTTTGGTGGAATGGAAAATGTGGGAAACACTACAATTACCACTAATAGAATTATGCCTTTTGAAGATATGACCGATGGCAGTTTTGAATATATGATTGCAGTTAAGGTGCATGAATTTTATCATAATTTGAATGGATCAGAGGTGACGGGACGCTCGCCTTTTGAAATTTGGTTGAATGAAGCGGTAACGGTTTTTATGGAAAAGGAATATGCTTGTTTCTTGTTTGGAGAGGATTATGTGCGTTTGGATACGGCTTTGACTTTAATGGCTCCGACGGTGGGTACTTTTGCTTCGGATAAACATGTGGCTTCCTTGCCAATAGAACCAGATGGATTTAACGATTGTAATGAACTAATTACAGGTGTGACTTATGTGAAGGCTCCGGAATTGGTGCGTATGATAGAAACTATTTTGGGACAGAAAAATTTTGTGAAGGCCTTGGCCAAATATCATGCCAAATATAAGCACTCGAATGCTTCGCGCAAGGATTGGATAGACTGTATGCAAGAGTTTAGTGAGGTAGATTTGGATAAAATGGCTCACAACTGGTTAAAACAGGCTAGTTACCCAGAAGTTAAAATTGGAGAGGAGTTATACGATGCTCAGCAAAAAACTTTTACAATTAAGGCTACCCAAAGTGGTTTTGCGAAAGGATTGGCCTGGCATTTTCCTTTTAAAATAGCTTTATGTGATGAACAGGGAAATAAACTGCAGGAAAAACAGTTTTATGTGAAGTCAGAGAGCTTGGAATTAGTCTTTGAAGGAGTGGAGCGAGAGCCTTATTATGTAGCTTATAATTTAGGGTTTAGTTTTTTTGGACAGGTTGAGCAGGATTTGAATTATGAGCAATTGCTGGTGATAGCTCGTCGCGAAAAAGATGTATGTGTGCGATATAAGGCTATGTATGGTTTGTTTGATAAATTAAAAACCCACATTTTAAAGGGTGGAGATTGTGCTGATTTTAAGGATTTGTTGGATTTATATATGAGGTTTTTAGCAGATGAAAAATTAGTTATGGAGTTGGGAGTGTCTTTGTTAACCAACTTTGAGATTGTGGCTGATCCGGAATTTGCTCATGCTTACGATTTGCTGTTTAATACTAATAAAAAGATTCGTGGGTATTTGGCTCAGAATTATAAGAAGCAATTATTAGAACTGTATGAGAAATATGCAAATTTTGAGGTTTCGGATTTGCCTTATGTACAAAAAGAAGGAGTGATGATTAAACTGCGGTCAGCCAAGAATAAATGCTTAGCTATTTTGGCAGAATTAGACAATCAGGAAATTTGGGATTTAATCCACAAGCAATTGCAAAGTGCAGACAAGGCCAGTGATAGGGTGACGGCTTTTCATCTTTATTTAAATACGCATGCCCCGGATAAAAAACAAATTGTGAATGAATATCAGGCTTACGCTCAGAAAAACTTAGTGGCTTGGGAAACCTTTTTATCGGTGGTGGCTCGCAATAATAGTGAGGATCATTTAGAAATAATTCGTCAGGTTGAGGCTTTAGAACATTTTAGAATTGATCAGGCGAACGATCAAAGGGCCTTGATAGTCGGTTTTGCACACAATAAGAAGAATTCACTTTTAAAGCCTATGGGCCGTGAATTTTTGAAGGAAAAAATTATTCAACTGGCACAAATCAATGAATATTCGACTGGCCGTTTGTTGCAGGTTTTTGGAGCTTTGGATAGTTTAAAGGATGAGGATCAGGCTGAGTTGGTCAAGATTTTGGTGGATTTATTGGAGGCCTTAGATCAAAAAAAGCATCCAAGTGTGTATAATACGGTGACTAGGATTTTAAAGGGATCGCCAAGATCTAAAATGGCTTATGAAAAGAAGTATCTTTAGATTTCGAGTTTTGTCGAAAATATGGTATTTTGATATTGTGTAAGTGTTTTAATGATTTTGATTTTAGGAGGCTCTAGTTTTGTGGGAGTAGAAATCGCCAAATTGTGTCGTAGGCAGGATTTGGATTTTCGAGTAGTGGATTCCAAAAAGGCGGTTGGCTTAAAGGATGAAGAATTTGTCTTGCAGAATTTGTATGAAAAACCCTTGCGGTCGGATTTAATTAGAGAGGCAAATGTGATTATAAATTTGCTTGGGGTTGCTATGTTTAGGCCTCTAACAGTCAAAAACAAAGCTTTAATATATCAGTCTAGAGTTTTTGCAAGTAAGAGTGTAGTAGCTCAAATAGAAAAATATGCCAAGTCAAAATGTGTATATATTCAGGCTTCGAGTGTGCTTTGTTATAAGCCAAGTCATCGTTTGAATTTTGA
>CAZFPD010000053.1:2904-6343 GCA_964521035.1 uncultured Candidatus Peribacteria bacterium | reverse complement strand
ATTCACAGTTCTTAGAGGAGGCATGCAACAGTCGTCCAGGATTAATCTATGTAATTAAGAAAGGATTCTATGCTTGTCATGTACTGGAGAAAGATGAAAGCGTAGAAATCAGCCAAATGATCCGCCAGCTCATAATTTTAAAAAACAAAGGCGCCAAACTCCGCATATCCAAGAAATTAGACAGTTTCTTAAATGAGATGATTTATCTGAAGTATGTGTTAAGCGCCCAGTTTGCTTTTATCACGGAGCAGACATTGAGCGCTGATCCCGGTCATATTTCCACAGTCAGGAGGGATTGGAATCAAGAGTTTCTTACTCAATTACTTAACCAGGCCCTTTCAGAGAAGCTTTCACTCAAACAATTAATAGCCAGGGGCATCAAGCCTATGCTTACGCTTAGTGCCTTACCTCACAGCAGGCAAAATACTCACGAACTTACTAATAGACACCGCAAATTATTCCAACATACGGATTATAATTTTGACAGCCTTATCCTGGATTATACGGCCAATTTGATCAGCTTTCTCAATGCCGAGCTACATCGCTTAGACTACAAGCTAAACCACAAAAATACCAATGAGGAACTAGCATTAGCTGCCTATATTAGCGCTGCTGACTTACAAGATTTTCCTCTAAGTAAGGTGGCAGCAATTCAGGTTGAGTCTCCTGCAATAGGCGAGCTATACCGAAAACAGGCTGTAGCTAGGTCCTATCCAGATCGACGTTTAATCCTAAGCGTGGAACGAAGGAAGGTAGGATCTAAGCCAAAAAACATTAATGAAAGACGAAAAGCAGTACCAGCCCAAGTCTTACCCATATTAGATGAGGCTGAGCAACGTGCTGCCGAGCAACGTGCTGCCGAGGAGCTGCAAGCCAAGCAGGCCAAGCATTTAGAGCAAATCAGTATTTTGGATCAAAAAATCAGGATCGTAAAACAGGAAGTAGCTTATATCCAGACCGAATTAAACCAAGCAGGTGAGACTAACTATACATTTGCCGATCTACTAGCACTTTCCAACACCCTAAAAACGATTCGCAGGGGTGTACAAAGTGAAGGTTTTAAGCCCTCAACCTACCTACCTGACTTATCAATAAATATAGCCGAAGAGGCCTCAACAGATTCTGAAGCAGAACCAAGCCCAGCCAACGTACAGGAGCAAACAGAACAGTATCAAGCTCATATTTCATCCTCATCTCGGGATCTAATCAGACAGCTTAAGCCTATTTTAACACAGGTTCACAAGTTAGCTAAGTCTGCTAAACGCAGCAGATAAATCCAGCACTTCTTGCTCTCCAGTTTGCATATTTTTCAAAACCACTTTTTGGCTTTCAATTTCCTCCGGGCCAAGCACCATTACGTAAGGGATCCCTTTACGATCCGCGTAACGCATTTGCTTGGCTAGCTTTTCTTCGACCAGGCTGACTTCGGCACTGATCCCAGCCGCATGTAATTCCTTTAAAGCCGCTAAGCTATTGAGGTAGGTGTCTGGCCCATAAACTGTGACTAAGACTTTAGAATCCGAAACTTTATCGTCCAATAAATCTTCATTTTGCATAGCTAGAAGTAATCGGTCTAGGCCAAAGCTATAGCCAATACCAGAGAAGTTTTGCTTACAAAACAAATTGCATAAGTCGTCATATCTGCCACCACTACCAAAGGATCCTATGGATTTGTCATTGTGAAAAGTTTCAAAAACTATGCCTGTATAGTAGTCGAGGCCTCGAACAATGCTTAAATCAATTTGTACTTTCTCAGCGAGCCCAATGTTTTCCAGGGTTCTCACAATTTGTGCTAAGCGGGCAGTTGCATAGCCTTCAAGGTGGGCCAAGATTTCCTGGTTAGATCCCTTAAAGTCTAAAAGATCACATAAGGCTTGAGTTTTTTGCTTAGAAATACCCGCCGTGTACAAAAGCTCTTTAACTTTTTCGACACCAATTTTTTCTAGTTTGTCAAGAGCAGTGAATGCGGCAGCTTTTTTATCGTGATCGATGCCAATTCCGTCAAAAATAGAGTCTACCAAGGCTCTATCGTTAATTTTTAGTACAAAGTTTTCCAGTCCTAGGTTTTGTAGAGATTGCAAAGTTAGGCTTACAATATCAATATCAGAATGAATGCTTTCGGTTCCAATAATATCAATATCTATTTGGTGGAATTGGCGCAAGCGACCTTTTTGCGGTTTGTCAGCTCTAAAAGAGGGCCCAACTTGATATCTTTTATAAGGCAAGGCCAGCTTAGAAAAGTTTTTGGCAAAGAATCTGGCAAAGCTGACCGTGTGATCATATTTCATGGCAATATGCCGCTCTCCATGGTCTTTAAAGTGGTACATTAATTTGTCTCCTTCCTCTCCAAATTTACCCATCAAAATTTCAGCGTATTCCAAAATTGGAGTTTCTAAAGGGGAGTAACCAGACTTTTTGAATCCTTGCACCAATTTCGCCATGACTTGCTCGCGATTCATAGCTTCTGCTCCACTGTAATCTAGAAATCCTTTTAATAACTTTGCCTCTATCATAAGTTTATTTAATGTACATAACCAATATTAACTTTCAAAGTATGTTGAGTCAACATAGTAATTTTATTGATAAAGAAAACTATGGGTAATTAAATGTAAAGGTTAAGAGTTATTGGTTTAATCAAGAATTAGAAGCAATATGTCCAACAACCACCAAATACAAAAAATAAACAAATAACAGTCTGTATACAAACAATCCTAAAATAGTCAACCAGCTAATACCACAATCTTTTTTTAAAATTTTTAAATCTAAAATATCTAAAAAGTGCATACCATAACTCAATACATTAAAAGTAAACAGACTACAATTTATAAAGTAAGTTTTATGAAACAAACATTTCACAAAAACAACTTTACTCAAATCAACATTCTCGAAATGAGTATAAGTAAAATCAACTAGTTTCAAATTAGCCCTTTCCAAATTAGACTCTCTCAAATCAACCCCTGTCAAATCAGCCCCTTTCAAATCAGCCCCTTTCCAAATTAGCTCTTTTCAAATTAACTCCTTTCAAACTAACACCATTCAAATCAGTCTCTCTTAAATCTACTCCCCGCAAATTATATTTATTCGGAGGAAGAGACTTAAATTCTAAGAGGTAGTCAAGAATAGGATCTTTACCCATATTTTCAAAATAGTAAACATTCTTTCACAAGATAATATAAAAATAAATTTAAGTCAATTTGATAATATTATGTATTCAACACTAGAAAAGGCGATAATATTAAACGACGAACACCCAATGTTGATTTTTTTAAAATATAATTCTGTACGCTTTCACCTAAAATAATCATTTCATGGTTATCTATAAGGAATCAAGGAGATTCTCCCATAGTCACTTTAAAGCATAATTAAAACAAAAACCTAAGTTTACACTTAGGTTTTTCTTGAAGTATGATTTTGGTTGCGGAGGGTGGATTCGAACCAC
>CAZFPD010000053.1:0-2894 GCA_964521035.1 uncultured Candidatus Peribacteria bacterium | reverse complement strand
TATAGCCTGCTGAGATCTTCGTCAAGTCTTATTTTAGCCGGCAGCCGCGCCTTTGAATCACTTGAATCCGGCAAATTCCATATACTACTATTAAGGCCACTATTATTTTAATGTAAAAGTCATAAGTACTTAAGAAAAATAAAATGGAAGACAAGCCTGCCACCGACAAAAGAGGGAACACACAGACTCCACAAAAAGTTGTCGATCCAAAGGCCAGAGCACTTAAAATACCAGCCAGTGAGAATTTGCTCGCTTGTAAAAAAAAGGGTTTGACTATTAAATAAGATAGTCCCAGGCTCATTAGCAAATTATAAATTAGATTGGCAGCAGTGAAATTTGATCCTACCAAGCAGGCTTGTTGGGCGTGGCCGGGTAAGGTGGCCAAAGCTAGCAGGCTCAAGCTAAATAAAACCAGAAAGCAGGAGAGCATCAGGATTAACTGTTGAATATTAGTTGGCATCGATAATATTATTTAAAATTCCTGCAAAGTCCTTGTATTCTAAATAACCTCCTACAACTAAGCCATTTATAACAAAGTTTGGTGTGCCGCGGACTCCCAATTCATAGGCAGCCTTATAGTTTGCCAAAAGCTTGGCCTGAGTTTCTTCCGCATTAAAACAAGTCTCAAATTCCTTGCTATCTAAAGAGTGACTAGCTGCCAATTTCAGCGATGCAGCCAGACTATATTCGCTGGATGCAAACAGGGCATCGTGCATTTTAAAGTATCCCTCGTGGCTATTTTGCTTACCGGCACAAAAAGCTGTTTTGGCTGCGACTAAGGCACTTTCACCCTTAGCCGGAAAGGCTACGTATACAAATTTCACCAAGCCCTTATCGATAAAATTCTTTTTGATTTGCGGCAAGACCTCTAAATTAAACCTTTGGCACCAGCCACAGGCATAGTCTGAATATTCCACTACTGTAATCGGGGCATCCTTAGAACCTAAATAAAAATTATCTGCAGTTAATTCCTGCATGGAAACTTCTAATTGCTGTCCATTTTGCAATTCTTGCTGGGCTGTATCATCTGATGGGCCTGAATTTTCTGCATTTAAACTTAGAGCCAGCATAGCTAGGCTAGCAGATATCAAAATAGCCGCAATTAAGATGGCTATAATTAAACCTAAATTATTTTTTTTGGACATGTCTAAAAGTTATTATACCTCTCTAAGTTACCAGATTTTTAGCAACATGGAAAGTTAAATTAATTGTCAAAGACTAAATCCACATTTACACTCATATTACTAACCCAGTTTTATGAAAGCAGAAATAGAAATCAAGCAGTGGACTTTAGGAGTTGCCTCAGACGGACAGTCTTGGACTGCAGAAAACCCAGACCCCGAGACTGGAGAACCTAGATTCTATGCAGTAGAATCTGGAGAATACGGACAGCCCTTAGTCAAGAAAGAGCCAAGCCTAGCCCGAGAACTTCCTTCTGCTAGCCAGTTTGTTACCTGCACAATTGCTGAAAATTTGCAAACGGCCCTAGCAGATCATAGCCCTGCAGTTCCTCCCAAAGTTTGTGGGATATATTTAAAATTGCCAGTTTTTCAAGCAGGACAATTAGTCAATGCCATTACAGTTTATCGCTGTAGTTTATCCAACAAGATGTTTGATTATGGAAGGCTTAGCAATCAGGCCACTTGCTTTACGCTCTCTTTAGAAGGCCTATTAAAGTATATACAAAACTCACCCTTTGCAGAGCAAAAAACCAGTTTGCAAGCCGGTCTACGGCCCTTCCTACACTGCTCCAGTCTTGAGCAGCCTCAAAATTTTCATTCGCGAGTTACCACCCAAGATCCTTCGGTCAGCGGTATCCTACTGAGCGTAGGAGAGTATGATATTCATAGGCACGTCCCAGGCTACGGATCCTCCGGAGTGTATTATTTATTTCCCCCTCACAAAATACCCCTCTTAACTCAGGCCCTACAAACTGGTCAATTGGCCATCATTCACAATGAGTTCGCTACCCAAATGTCCCTACCAAGCACACACTGGCTATTTAAGCATGCCGACACTAGCGATAGTTGCTGAGCCCAGACAGAATTCCTCGGTATAAAAGACTACAAATTGGCCAGCGGCAATACCCTGGTCATTTTCTTTTAGATCTATTTGCACAGAATTCTTATCCAGGTATTTGACATTCGCTTCGTGATAATGGGCCCCATGCCGGATCTTCACCTGCAGCTGAGATGGTAAAGCTAAATCACCAAACACCCTTAAGTTACTGGCCAGAAAACTTTTCCTCTGCTTATCCGGATCGTAATAAGTGCGAGAGACAAAAACCAGATTACGCTGAGTATCCTTGGCTACCACATAGTAAGGGCCTCCGCTTAGGCCCAGGCCCTTGCGTTGACCTATAGTATGAAAAAAGTAGCCCTGATGCTGACCCAAAACTTCCTGCGTATCAAAGTCGATTATCTGGCCCGGCTTGGGCTTGAGATAATGAGCAATAAAATCATTAAATTTAAATTTTCCTAAAAAACAAATCCCCTGGGAGTCCTTGCGGTTAGCGTTGGGTAATTCCGCCTGTGCAGCGATTTTTCGGACCTGGGTTTTTGGGAGATCTCCAAGCGGAAAAATGATTTTTGCCAATTGCTTATCCGAGAGATTAGCTAAAAAGTAAGTCTGGTCCTTTATATGATCACAGGCTTTTTGCAAGACCTTTACACCCTTGTAAGTAGATGTTCGGGCGTAGTGGCCGGAGGCCACAAAATCAAAATCTGTAGAGATTTTGTCGAAAAATAACCCAAACTTTATGTTGTTATTACACATCACATCTGGATTAGGAGTGCGGCCGGCTTGAATTTCTGCAATAGTATATTGTACTACCTTGGCAAAGTACTCCTTCTGAAAATTTAAAATGCTTAAGGGTACATCCAGTTGCTGGCAAA
>CAZFPD010000052.1:2525-6344 GCA_964521035.1 uncultured Candidatus Peribacteria bacterium | reverse complement strand
AAGGTCTTGTTTTTGCGTATTAAGTTAGCAATCGCGTCGTTATTGATCATGATTTCTAGACTAGCAATTCGGCTGGTTTCGTCGGTAGTCGGTATAAGTTGTTGCCAGATTACAGTCCGTAGAGATTCAGAGAGTTGGTTGCGAATTTGATTTTGCTTATCAGAACTAAAAGAGTCAATAATACGGTCTATGGTTTTGGCTGCTCCTGAGGTATGCAGGGTAGAAATTACTAGATGCCCTGTTTCGGCTGCGGTTAAGGCTAATTGTATGGTTTCTGGGTCGCGCATTTCACCTACCAGTATTACGTCACAACTTTCTCTTAGGGCGCTTTTTAGAGCTGTTTGGAAGTTATCTGTATGGGACTGAATTTCTCTTTGTTGAATAATGGATTGTTTATTTTTGTATATGTATTCGATTGGGTCTTCTATGGTAATGATGTTGTAATTTTTGTTTTCATTAATGTGATTAAGTATGGCCGCCATAGTGGTAGATTTACCCTGTCCGGTTGGTCCTGTGACTAAAATGATGCCTTGTTTTAAATTAGCTATTTTTTTGACTTGGTTGGGTAAGTTGAGTTCATCGATGGTTTTGATTTGACTAGGAATGTGTCTGAGAACTATTCCAAGCCCGTTTTTTTGGTAGAAGAGGTTGACACGAAAGCGTCCCAGATCTTTAATCTCTATAGCTATATCATAATCCTTTAAGTTTGCAAACTTATTAATTTGTTCTTTACTAAGTAGTTTTTTTATGTAGGAATCTATTGTCTCTTTGTCAATTATTGGGTGTTGTGCGATTTCGTGTAGTTTTCCGTTGATTCTTAGAAAAGGCTTGATACCTTGGCTAATGTAGATATCCGAGGCCTTATAATTGACTGCTGTCTTGAGTATTTTGTGGATTTCCATGTATTTAGTTTTATCTATATATTGTATCATGTTTTGGCAAATTTTTCTAGATAAATTTAATATTTATTTTATTATTGTTGTTTTGTCTTGATCTTGATTGATTTGATTTTATTTCATAGTAAGATTTGAGATATATTTTAAGTTTTAAATTATGAATCGGATTCAAGGAGATTTAAGTAAAATGTTTAGTTCAGATCAGTTGGCGCAGATGTTAAAATTACCAAAAATTCAGCAAATGGATCAAATGCGGGTTGAGCCTGAAGTAGAAGCAGAATTAGAAATCGTTGAAGATGATATGTTTGATCCACAAATAGAGATAGGTGCAGAATTGCAGGAAATGGGTGTGTCTGGGCCCTTAACTTTTTTTGATCCGGAGCTAAATCAGTTATTTGAAGATGTTAAAATTGTGCAAATTAAGAAAAGGCCTAATCAGGAAAGTCTTTTAGTAATTAATACGGTTGGAGATAGGTGTATTATGTTAACTTTAAATGAATTAAATGCTTATAGGGAAAACTTTAGAGGAGTCCATGAATTTAGAAGCAAATGTTTGAAGCAAAATGGCTTAGATATTGCTTTGGGAGTTTTTTCTGATCCGGAAACCGGAGATGTAACCCCAGATGTAAAATTAGTTTCATTAAGTAGAACGGGTCAAGGTGAATTAGTAGCTAGATTTATAAAAAAGGAAGGGAGTTTTAAATTAAATATGCCGGAATTTGTAGGTCAAATTAATAGAGCCAAATTTTGTAAGAAGAGTGGCTTACGTTTGCGAGATTATGCGGGTTTGGATTTAAAGAATAGAGCTGCGACGTTTCAGATTGTCGGCCCTTCTGATAGACCTAATTTTGTTCAGATGCAGTTAAAGTCTAGTGGCTTGCAGCAGGATTTTCCGATTTGGTATGTACGCCAGGTTGTAAAAAATCAACAAATCTTAAATGAAGAAGTTTTGCAGGATAAGTTTACAAATATCATTAAGAGATTAAAAGCTTTAGGACGCCAGGTTGATGAATCTAGTACTTTTGAGGATCTTTTACCTTTGATGTCAGAGTTTGAAGTTTTTGATGATACAAGTAAATTTGAGAGGTCCTTTGGCGGTTATGCTTCTCATTTTATGCAATTTAAGTTGATTCGAGATAACAACAAGCGTTTTTTTGACGATAAATTACAAGAATTAGCCCCTCATCGAAAAATTATGCTAGATGTCACCGATCTTAAAAATTCCGTAAAGTCTGGCACCAGCAGCATTTCTTTAACTTCTTATCTAAGCCAAATAGGAGTGTTAAAAAAGAACTTGTTAGTTTTAGAAACTGCAGATTATATGAAGGTGTTTTATTTGCGCAGAGATTTTGATGAGTGTTTGTTGACTTTGAATAAGTTGGAGCTAGAGGCCCAGCAAAAATTGCAGGCTTTGATTTTGTTTGAGGGTTTGCAATCTGCTATAGAAGATTTACAGCCGGCCTACCCCGCTGACCAGAAGATTTTGGCTAATTTTAAGGAAAAATACTGCAAAATTCCTGCTGATAGCCGTTTGAATGCAGATAAAATCAAGCAAAAGACAGCTTTGATGTTAGATCAGTTTAGGTACAGTTTTTTGGATGCTTTTTATACAGATCAAAGGCATATTTCCAAAACTCCAGCCTTGGCGAGCTTACATGCTAAAGGGGTCGCTTTATATAAAGAAATCTTCAATCCTATCGATAGAAATGAAGTAGAAATGGGTGAAAATCCGAAGCAGTTTCAGACTAATATCAAAACTCTACTGCGGTATTTTGAGCTTTGGAATTATTCTGAAGAGGTAGCTTGTCTTTCGGAAATTGTCTGTATAGAAACAGCGGACCAAAATGGGAGTGTGAATTTTGAATATGAAGCTTTGCTAGTAGAATTGCAGGAAGATTTAGGTGGCTTGGGTGATTTAACGCAAATTTCTGAGGCCGAATATAGTAAATTTAAATTGTATGAGAATTCTTTAAATAAACGAGTGGATAGTATTCGTACCGATCAATTGACCTTATTGTCGAATTTGGTGCAGCGTAAATTGAGACAATTGGCTTTGGCGTATGGTTGTGAAGAAGAGCTTTTAGAAGATGGCCTGTTAGATGAATTATTTGATATGATAGAAAGTGGCATAGTGCAAAAGAACAAGTATTTGCCAATTAAAGACGGCAAATTGCAGGAATTTCAGGTTTCCTTACAGACTATAGCTACGGTATATCAAAAGGTGATGCGTGATTTATCTACGGATTTATCTGAATATAAGGACAGTTTCTTTGTTTTATTATCGAAAATTAATTTGGCCATAGCCGTTAAGCGTAAGCCAAGGGCTCAGGCTTTTGTTCCAGCTAACACTAGAGGTGTCTTGTCGCATGCTAGGAGAGGTATAGCCAGGTTATTTGGACGCAAAGCTAGCTAAATTGGGGGTTTTGCAATTTTTCTTGAATTTCGGTCAGTATGTTTAGGGCCTCTTGTTGTGAGTTGACTCTGACAAGTTGAAATCTATATTGCGAGGCCTGGGGGAAATCTTTAATGTAATTGGCTAAATGTTTGCGCATTTCTAACATGCCAATTTTCTCTCCTTTGAAGTTAATGGCTAATTGGATCTGTTGTTTGATGGTGGGTAATTTTTCTAAAAAAGTTTTGGGGCTTTGGATGTGATTGCCTTTAAAACCCTCTACGATTTCACGCATAACCCAGGGGTTGCCATAGGTGGCGCGACCTATCATTAGACCATCTAAATTTTGGAGTTTTTGTTTGGCGTCAGCGAAGCTTTTGATGTCTCCATTGCCGGAAACGGGTATGTTTAAATGTTTCTTAATTTCATAAATTGCTTGGAAGTCAGCTAGGCCGGTGTATTTTTGTTTGGTGGTTCTACCATGGATGGCTAAGTGTTTACAGCCATGTTCTTCTAGGCCTTTGGTGAAGT
>CAZFPD010000052.1:386-2515 GCA_964521035.1 uncultured Candidatus Peribacteria bacterium | reverse complement strand
TGGTGAAGTTTTGAGTCCCGCCAGATTGTATTCCGAAAAACCGAGGCGCATTTTTACACTCACATCTACCTGGCAGGCTTTGGCTGTGGCTTCGACTATTTCCCAGGCTAATTGGGGATATTTAAATAAGGCTGAGCCGTGACAAGAATTTACGACTTTGCTGGACGGGCAGCCCATGTTGATGTCTATGCCATCGACTCCCATGTCTTCTAGGAGTTTGGCACATTCGGCAAAATGTTCTGGTTTTTTGCCAAATATTTGAGCGATTAGAGGTCTTTCTGTGTCTTGGAATTCAAGTTTTTTGAAGGATTTGTGACTGCCATATTTTAGCCCGTCGCTACTTGTAAATTCGGTATAGCAAATTACGCTGGGTTCAATGCTTTTGATTAGTTGGCGGTATGAACTATCGGTGTAGCCCTCCATGGGAGCTAGTAAGATCATGGGTCGTGTTTTTTTTGCATATTCTTTCCAGCGGAACATAGGAAGTTTTTATCTTTCGTTACTTTAGCATGTTTTGCGTGTTTTGCAAGGATTTTTAGGGTTTGTAAAAGATTTTTTGGGCGTTTTTACTTTGAATTCGTAGGTCGATGTGTTGGTAGTATTGTTTATGTATATCAATTTTTGGGATGGCATTTTTGAGTTTATTAATTTGAGCTTTGTAATCTGTGGTGGTATCTATCCATATGATGGTCTGTAGAGGTGTTTTGAGGTGGATTTCCTTGGCTATACTTTTATAGCTAATTTCTTGAATTTTAAGATTGAGTTTTTTTTCAAAATATTGAAGAGTTTCTTGCAAATTGTTGACTTGGGATTGTTTGAGGAGTTGGTCCATGGCTTGGATTTCTTGTTGAGTTTCTATTATTAGAGTCGGGTATTGGGTTTCGTTATTTTCGTGCGTAATGACAGTGCCTGTGCTGTCGAGATATAGATTTTCACTGAGTTTAAAATGGATAGGATAGGTGTCAAACTCAATGATTAGACTACTTGGATATTTTTTATGAATAGAGATATTTTGAATATTGGGGATTTGTTTTTTTACAAACTGATATATGTGACTTTTATTGAGTAGAATTAATTGTTTGTTTTTTAATGATAATAAAATATTTTTAAATTTTTGGCTGTTTTGGATATGTGGATTTTTAGAGACATAAATATGTTTGACTTTACCGATTGAGCTAAAACTCAGTATCCCTAGTATAATTAGCAAGATGGCTATTGTATAAAGAAGGCTTGAAAGAATCCGACTGTTCTTAGTTGCAATACGCTTTTTTTTAAAAATTTGCTTGAATTTCATAATTGTTTTTATTTAATATTAAACAATTTTTGTACAAAAAAAAATAGCGCCAATTGATCATTTGTGATATAAAGTTAGTAATATAAGTTCTTATATGAGTGAATTTGACACTATAGTAATAGGTGGAGGTGTGGCAGGAGCGGCTGCGGCGATGTATTGTGCGCGTTTTAATTTAAAAACCCTGGGATTCGCAACCTTGCCTGGAGGACTGATTACCACAACCCATTTGGTAGAAAATTATCCCGGTATCAAAAAGATCACAGGGCCTGCGATGGGGCAGGTGTTTTTAGAGCATGCTATGGAAACAGGTGCCGAATATAATTTTTCTACTGTTAGTAAAATCGAAAAAAAGCATGACTTATTTGTAATAAGTGTCGGAGACAAAAGTTTCACTGCGCGGACCGTGATTTATGCCACTGGTACTAAGCACAAGCATTTGGGAGTCAAGGGCGAGGAAGAATTTAAAAACAAGGGTGTGTCTTATTGCGCTTTGTGTGACGCGGCTTTTTTTAAGGAAAAAACCGTGGCTGTGATAGGTGGCGGTGATACTGCCGCTATAGATGCCAATATTTTAGCTCAGCATTGCAAGAAGGTATACATTTTGGTCCGTAAGGATTTTATGCGGGCTGAACCGACCAATCAAGATAGGATAGAACGGGACCCTAAGGTAGAAATTAAATATTTGACAGAAGTCCAAGAAATATGTGGAACAGATAAGGTTTCGCACGTAATATTGCAGGATGGAACGCAATTTGATTTGGATGGAATATTTGTGGCAATAGGTTGGAATTCCAATTCACAATTGGCAGGGGATTTAGGTGTTAAACTTAACGAT
>CAZFPD010000052.1:0-376 GCA_964521035.1 uncultured Candidatus Peribacteria bacterium | reverse complement strand
AACGATCGCAAGGAAGTGATTATTAATCGAGAATCCGAAACGAACATAGCTGGGTTTTATGGGGCCGGAGATGTGACGGATGCCAAATTTAAGCAGGCTATTATAGGAGCAGGCGAGGGAGTGTATGCTTCAGTTATGGCATATGACTACATTCAAAAGCATTTTCGTTAAAAAATCATTTGAGAAAGTCCTATTTATTAATTACAATGCTCTTAGTTTAACCAAAAACATATGAAAATTTACGTATCAATATTGGCGCTCTTATTTTTAGCGGGATGTCAGTCTGCCCCAACTCCGATTGAGGACGATGCCTTAGATGCAGAAGCAACTACAGAAGTTGAAGCAGAACAAGCTCCAGTTACAGAAGAAGCGGTTT
>CAZFPD010000051.1:5183-6369 GCA_964521035.1 uncultured Candidatus Peribacteria bacterium | reverse complement strand
TAATTGCGAAACCGGTTTTGCCGGCGCGTCCCGTTCGTCCAACCCTGTGTACGTAGCTTTCTGGGTCTTCGGGAATGTGGTAATTGATAACGTAGCTCAGGTTTTCGACATCTATACCACGGGCTGCTACATCGGTGGCCACAAGAATGTTAATTTTTTTAGCTTTGAACTTAGCAAGGACTTTTTCGCGGCCTCTTTGAGCAATGTCACCGTGGATGCAATCGGCTTGATAGCCTCTTTGGTTGAGTTTTTGTTTGAGACCATCAACTTCGATTTTGGTTCTACAAAAAACTATGCCATAAAAATCTTCGGCCTGGTCTATAAGCATGCTAAGGGCGTCGAGCTTTTGGCCTTCTTTGACTTCTAGAAATTGTTGTTTGGATAGGCTGGTAACTTTTGAGAGCCCGGCGACTTCTAGGAATTTGTATTCTTTGAGGTATTTTTTAACTAGGGATTCTACGCGGCGCGGCATGGTGGCTGAGAAAAAGAATTTTTGCGAATCAGCTGGGACTTGTGCCAGTATAAAATCTAGTTCTTCCATAAAACCCATATTTAGCATTTCGTCGGCTTCGTCTAGTACAAAAAAGGCTAGTTCGGCAAGTTTTAGGGTCCCTCTTTTGATATGATCTACTATGCGGCCTGGGGTTCCGACTATAATTTGGTCTCCATGTTTGAGCCTTTTGAGTTGCTGTTCGTAGGACTGGCCTCCGTAGATGGCTGTGGCAAACAGTTTTTTATTACCTTTTAAGGAATTAATTTCCTCGGTAACCTGCACTGCCAGTTCTCGTGTAGGGCAGAGTATCAGGGCTTTAGTTTTTTTGACCTGTGGATCCAGGGCGTTAAGAATAGGTAGACCAAAGGCAGCGGTTTTACCCGTGCCTGTTTGAGCTTTGCCTACAATATGTTCCTTGGAACTAAGGGCTTGAGATAGGCTTTTGAGTTGAATTTCTGTTGGTCGCTCAAAGCCTTTTTTAGCGATTGCGTCAAGAAGTGTTTGCTCAAGTGCAAAATCTTGGAATCGGACTTCTGTATTTGTCATCGAAAAGATGTTAATTATTACCTACATGAGGTAAATAACTTTCACCTTAATAAGCGCTTGCATTCTAGATGCAAAGTCTTGATTTGTCAAGATCAATATATCTTTATTTCAAGGGCTTCATTTTATAAATATTTTGTTCTTTAATAA
>CAZFPD010000051.1:0-5173 GCA_964521035.1 uncultured Candidatus Peribacteria bacterium | reverse complement strand
CCTATTGTTATGGTCAGATGTTTTTCCTACATTAGTTATTTTTGGTTTTTTGTACGGCTAGGTTGTATTTTTTGTATAGGACTGATGTTTGTTTGCTTAGTTCTGAATGGTTTGCGTGTCTTGGAAGTGAATAAATTATACCAAATAATTGTCTTTGGATATTTGTAAGAGTGGCTTTATTGGGATTGTTTTCTAAGGTTTTATCAATTCGATTTAATTCTTTTTGTAGAGTGGCTATGGTTTGTATAGGAGGGTGCATAGTGTGAAAATTATTTTTATTATCCGCTAATGGAGGTTTGTATTTTAAATACACGATTATGATTTGTTATGTTTGATTTTCGTTTTTTAGTTGTGTTGATATTTCGTCTATATTTTTTTTGATGCTCTCAATTGTTTGTGATATAGATTGCATTGGCTCTATTATTTCTCCGGTTCGTTCTGGGTGTTGTTGAAGAAAGGGTGGAACTTGCTCAAGTGTAGATATGATGCGTTTGAGAGTTGTGTTTTCTTGCTTTAAATGTGCTGATAAAATGCACATTAAGCAAGACTCAATTTGGAGTTTTAGTTTGATTATTTGTGGATTATTGTCAAAGGCTTCTAGTTTTATTAGGTTTCGCTTTAATTCTACGTGGAGTCTGGAATTATCAAAACTCATGCTTTGCGATTGTCTTGTAGCGTTAAGTTGTCTTGGGATTTCTTTTTGTGCGAGCGCTTGCTGTTCTAAGGTTTTTAGTATTGCTGGAATTTCCATTTCTAGTTTTTTTAGTTCTTGGGGGGTAAATGGCTTTGGGGTTTCAATATTTGAGATTGTTAGGTTTGGGTCCATTGGAAGGTTGTATTTAAATTGTATAAACCAATGATACTGACTCTATTTGTTTTGGCAAGGTGATTTTTGTGGTGAAGTATGTTATGTTAGAGATATTAAATTTGCAGGATGGATATTTTATCAAGACAAGCTGATACAGTGGATTTGAGGAGGGATTCTAGGATTCAGGCTTTGGCTTTGATGTTTGCATCTTGCCTTACAGCTTGTGCTGGCTTGGAGTATAGGCCCTATGGTCAGTATGAGCCTGTGGCCTTGAATCAGAATTTTGCACAGAAGGCCGAATTAGTAAGTGAATACCTCAATTTTTTTGTGGATCCTAGGTTAAATTTGCAAATAAATTCGAATTTTATGCCAGAATCTTTTTTCAAGCATCACCCTTTTTTCTTAGCAGAGAAGGATTGGGATTTCAAATTAAAATTAAAAGCTTTGAGCTCAGATTAGTACACCATAATCTTGGCTTGGCATTAGTCTTTCAGGTGTTTAGTTTGCCATTTTTGGATGTTTTGGTGATGGCCGCTGAGTAGAACTTCTGGGACTTTGAGGCCTTGGAATTCTTCTGGTTTAGTGTAAATGGGATGTTTTTTCTTGCCGGTAAATTCTGGAGAGAAGGATTCAAAAATAGGGGAATTAGCATTGCCTAAAACTCGAGGGAGTAGTCGGGTAATGCCTTCGACTAGACAAAGTGCTGGTAGTTCTCCTCCGCATAAGACGAAGTCACCCAGGGAAATTTCTTCGTCTACGCATAGATCAATAATCCTTTGGTCGAGGCCTTCGTAGCGTCCAGCTATGATAATCAGTCCGGATTCGGCTTTTAGAGAGTGTAATTTGTTTTGAGTAAGGGTTTTGCCTCTTGGTGACATAAAGACTACTCTAGCTCCAGGATTTTGCAGTTTAACGGCTTGAATGCAATCGTAAATAGGTTGGGGAGTCAAAACCATGCCGGCACCACCTCCGTAGGGTGTATCGTCTACTTTTTGATGTTTGTCTTTGGAGTAGTCGCGAAAGTTATGAACATAATATTCGACTAGGTTTTTTTGGGCGGCTTTGTCCAGGATAGAAGCTTCTAGATAGGGTAGGATACTTTCTGGGAAAAGTGTTAGAATATCAAAGCGCATACATTTTGGGATTTTATAGACGTTTAAATTTTATCACTTGTGCCAGGGATAGCAAGTTTCGGTGTATTTTTTCGGCAGTATCGTAAAATCTCTAATTGGAATTTAGAGCATGTACGCTACATTTTTCGCCCCCCTCTGTTTGTTTTTTTAAAAAAAGCGCAGGGACGCGCTTTTGGGGGAGGTGATTGTTGGATAAGGTTTTAACGTTTGGAGAATTGTTCGGCGCGGCGGGCACGTTTGAGGCCGAATTTCTTTCTTTCTTTAATACGGGAATCTCGAGAGATTAGACCAAGAGGCTTGAGAGTTGCACGTAGACTGATGTCTTTTTCAAGCAGAGCCTTCGCAACCCCCAGTCTAATAGCTTCAGCTTGGGCACTTTTCCCTCCGCCTTTGACGACTATAGAAATGTTGAATTGTTTGTTGAGGCCAGTTTCTGTGATGGCAGTGAGGATTTTTTGAGATTGTTCTGGATAATCTAGCCAATCTGCAAATTTTTGACCGTTTACCATGATTTCACCGCTGCCTTTTTCGTATAAACGTACTTTGGCAATGGCTCTTTTGCGTTTACCGCAAGCATAGTGATAGTTACCTGTGAAGGGAGTTAGTTGAGTCTTATTCATGCGTATTTAGGTTAATGGCTTGTTGAGCTTCGTGCGGGTGGTTTTCGCCACTATAGATTTTTAGTTTTAGGAGTATGTCTTTGCGAAGTCGGTTACGCGGAATCATGCCTTTGATGGATTCAAAAATGATTTTTTCTGGATTTTTGGCTCGTAATTTATCCAGAGTGATAGATTTGAGTCCACCTGGATATTTAGAGTGTCGGTAGTAGGTTTTTTGACTTTCTTTGTTGCCTGTAACTCGGACTTGGTCTGCGTTGATTATAATTACATAATCACCGTTATCGTGATTTGGTGAGAAGCAGGCTTTGTCTTTGCCACGCAATTTGTTAGCAATTTCAGTAGAGAAACGACCGAGGGTTTGGTCTTTAGCATCGAAGATGTACCATTTTCGTTCTAGTTTGTGAGTGTTTACAAATGTCGTTTTCATGAATTTAGTTTAATTGAATGATAGCTTTGGCGGCACCATCTCCGATTCTAATACCTAAGTTATAGATGGAAGTAAAACCTGATTTTTGGGTGGTGTATTTTTCTTTGACCATAAGCAGGATTTTTTTGGATACGGCTTCTTCCGTAATGTATTGTTGCAAATGCCGGATTGCTTCACGGTCAGATTTCCCTTGTAGGCTAGAGATTAGTTTTTCGGCTAGAACGCCTACAATTTTGGCACGTTTTTTGGTCGTTTGCATTTTTTCGTGTTTGAACAGGCTAGTGAGTTGGTTTCTTTGTAGGGCTTTTAGATGGCCCTTAGTTTTACGTAGTCCTGTTTTTTTAACTCTGTGTCTCATAGTAAATTTTTATTGCTTATCTATACTTAACATAATTTTCAGTCTTGTGCAAGGTCTAATCCGCGGGTACTTAGGGCTTCTCTAACTTCGGTGAGGGCTTTTTTCCCAAATCCTCGAAGATTTGAGAGTTTAGCTTCGGAGCATTTGACTAATTGTTCTACTGAACCAATATCTCCGTTAATACAGGCGTTTAGGGTTCTTGGTGATAGTCCTAGGACTTCAATAGGAGTGTAGGTTTCTTTGACTGGCTTAGATTCGATTTCGGCTTTTTCTTTGGCTTCTACAGATTCAACATCGGTGATAAAGTCTGGTTCTACTAGAATATTGTCTTCGTTGAAAAGTTTAAAGTAGGATTGGAGCATGTTTGAGGCAAATCTGACTGCATCTAGAGGAGAAATAGAACCGTCGGTTTCTAATTCTAGGATGAGTTTGTCGAGGTTGGTCATTTGACCTACACGTGTGTTTTCGCTTTCGAATTTGACTTTGCGAACTGGAGAAAAGAAGGCATCTATCCAGATCCAGTCTGTGAGTTGGCTTTGTTCTTGTTTTTCTTTGGCAGTTAGAAAGCCTACGTTTTTTTCGGCTAGGATAGTCATTTCTATTTCAGAACCTTTTTCTAGGTGAGTGATGTATAGCTCTGGATTGAGAATAGTGACGTTAGATGGGCATTCAATTTGTTTGGCGTGTATATCTCCAGTTTTGCTGGCCTTGAGTTTTAGTTCTAGAGGTTCTGAGGAGCTAGATTGAATGCGGATTTGCTTTAGGTTTAAAAGCATTTCTAGGACGCTATCGTGGGCACCATCGATTGTAGAATATTCGTAGTTCATGCCTTTGAGTTTGACGCCAGTAATTGCATATCCAGGAAGGGTAGATAGCAAGATTCTTCGGAGTGAGTTCCCTAAAGTAATGCCGTAACCGGGAGGCAGGGGACTTAATACGAGACTTGCTATGTTCTCATTGCTTTCTAGAGCGTTAACTGCTAGTTTTGGCAAACCAATGAGTTCTTGAATTGGGTGCATATAATTGGGATTGTTAATTATTTAGAATAGAATTCAACAATTAGTTGATGATCAATGATTTTTTCAACATCGTCGGCATCAGGCAGATCTGTGATTTTAATTGTAACTTTTTTGTTGTCTACTTCGAGCCACTTAGCAGATTGGCTTTTATTGTTGTTTTTTAATTCTGCGTATAGTGGGCTTTTTTGGCATTTTTCTCGTAGTTCTATCATATCCCCAGCTTTGACTTGAATGGACGGGATATCTACTCGGCGGTCATTAATTTTGAAGTGTCCGTGAGTTACCATTTGACGAGTTTGAGCTCGGCTAATACCGAATCCAGCGCGGTATACCACGTTGTCTAGTCGGAGTTCTATTTTGCGAAGCATTTGTTCACCGGTGATCCCGCTGGCTTTTTCGCCTTGTCCGTAGTATTTGCGAATTTGTTTTTCGGAAATATTATATAAAATTTTACATTTTTGTTTTTCTACTAATTGTTTTCCGTACTCAGATAGAGAGCGGAAACTAGAACGGCCATGCATTCCAGGTGGATATTTTCTTTTTTTATAAGCCTTGAGTTTGCTTTGTCCGTTTGAAAACAATACGGCTCCGTAACGTCTAGACTTTTTTACTACTTTTGTCTTTACCATATAGGAATAAAATTAATAATTATTTAAGGTTTACGCACTCTTTTCGCGCGGGTACCATTGTGGGCTACAGAAGTTACATCTGTGAGAGACAGGACGTGAATACCAGCGGCTTGGAGACCTCTAACGGCTTGCTCTCTACCTGGACCTACACCTTTCACAAAAACGTGGACTTTTTCCAG
>CAZFPD010000050.1:0-6469 GCA_964521035.1 uncultured Candidatus Peribacteria bacterium | reverse complement strand
AATAGGCAAAGCCTGTACCAACACTATTATAATTTAGCATATATTGAACCGAATCAACTATAGAATCTAAAACCCTTCTATCTGATTCCTCTAAGTAAGAATCAAAAACGATCACAGCCTCAGCCAACTTCCTATTATTAATCTTACCCATAGGAACACCATCACAAAACACTCCCTGCCCTGCCGCAGCATATATCAATTTATCTTCCTGAGGTAATACCACACATGCAAATATAATTTCACCTCTATGTTCTAAAGCGATTTGGGAACAAAACAAAGGTATATTACGTGAAAAATTGGTACTACCATCCAACGGATCTATGATCCAATTAAAATCTTTTTTAACAAAGCTATCTTGAGATTCCTCAGATAATATTCCAAATTCTGGATACAACTCTTGCAATCTAGCAACCAAAAAATCTGATATATAAATATCTAACGGATTCACAAGCTGTCTCTTTCCTTTTATTCTAACAATACCTATAGAACCAAAAGACCTCCTACACATTGCGGATACTTCTTGCATTAAAGGTAAAATATTGGTATGTATTAAATTCTGATCAAACATTTTTTCTCTTAAAAACAGTAATTAAACGCTTGGAAAAATCCTTATCATACTTCTTTCCCTGATAATCCCCATAAGTTTCAACTAATTCCCAATTGGAACCCAATAGCTTTTGTAATTCAGCAACTGGAACAAATTGCATCACCTCCGGATCAATAAATTGATCAATTACATTATTTTCATCTTTCACTTCTATATGATAATTACCTTTACGCAAAAATTGTGCATCTATTTCAAACTCTCACCAAACCTACATGCCTACTCCATCAATATTCTGAACCATGGGTTCCGAGCGATACTTTTGTGGATACATATAAAAATTACTTTGATCAAGCACTATCAATTCATTAATATTCTGACTTAACCAAGCAAAAAAATCAGCCCTTTTACTATCATCTAGAATATACGTAAAAGTTGTCCACATTGAAATACCTACATCATATTTCCTTGATCCTAACACTTGGGCAATTTCCTCAAAGGTACCCAATATAGTATTTAAAGTAGAAAAAGTAGGAACTGCATCTAAAAGTTCTTTAGAAGCATCATAAACAGTCAGCAAATAGTCATATTCCACAAGTTTTTGAGCATGCAAACCAGTCCCACCACCTAAGTCAATTATTGAACATGCATTTGGAGCAAATTGATCAAAAACTTTATACAAAAAACTAACTTCCCTCTCTAAAGATACATTGGTTACTAATTTTCTCCAAAATTGATACCATCTAGCCTTATCCCGATAAATTTTCATACTTCCTATTAAATTCCAATAAAACTTCCTTGAGTCGATTCATATGTATAGCTTTTCCAATCGTAATTCGCATTTTATTATTTAGTTCATCAACACTATAAAATCTAACAAAAATCTGGTGATTTTGCAAAAACTCCTGTAAATCCTCTTTCAATTCAATCGGAAATTCAATTAACACAAAATTAGCTTTAGATTTAAAAGCTTTCATCAAACTAAGTTTTTGATTCACAAAATTAAATAAATCCTCTCGCAAAACTTTTACTTGATCCACAATATCTTCATAATATTGACCATCATCTAAAGCTGCCTCTGCCATTTGTTCACTTAATTGATTAAACCCCAAATACAAAGGTTGATACTTTAACTTCTGCAAAACAGTATCCCCAACCAATAAATAGGCAACTCGCATAGCTACTAAACCATATAGTTTAGAAAAAGTCCGCAAAACCAACAAATTTGGATATTTCTCCAACAAATCCTTTAACTTCATATCATCATAATCCTTATCAAAACCATAATAAGCCTCATCAATCAACACATAGGTATTTTTAGAAACACTTTCCAAAATCAACTCCAACTGCTCAAAAGACAAACTATTTCCAGTTGGATTATTAGGAGAAGTTATTAAAAGCAAATCAAACTGCTGCACCTTACATTTTTCAATTAAATCTGTCACATCAAATTCAAAGGCATCCTGATGTTCCAACATTGCAAAAGTTGAAAACTCAATGTCCAAACGCTCAAACTGCTTTGTATAATAATCCCAAGCATAATTTGAAATCAAACATTTACCATTTGAAACTAATAAATTTTCAAACACATATCGCAAAAGTCCTTCTCCACCATAACCCAAAATAATATTCGCTTCCTTAATACCCAAAAGCTTAGCTAATACCGATTCTAAAACTTGTTGTTTCTTAGGGTACAATGCCAAATCCACAGAGTTTTGACAAAAATCACGCATAACATCGACAACTTTTGGACTTGGACCAAACAAATTTTCGTTCTGATTCAGTTTCATGTTATCTCCATACTTAAGCTCTAAAAATATCAGATTTAACAAACAATATCAAGCTAACCTTGATAACCAATCCCCTTACAATACTCATAAAACACTTTAATTTTAAACATCATAAAGCTAGGAAAATCATAATCCCGACAAGCCTGTACATCTTCAAAGCGATCTTCCGCCTCTATGCGCCACAAAGCATTTTGGGCCTCCACATCCCTAGTCGTTTGATTTGGTCCATGTAAAGGATACTCTACCGCCTTAAAAGACCTAAACTCGGCAGGAAAATTCACATAAAACCCTCCTAATAAACTTTTATAGTCAGCCCTTGCCGCCTCAGCCTCATAGTTTACGTTCTCCTCTGTATAAAACTGAACAGCCTGTAAAATTTGATCAATATCCTCTTGACTTTGCATATTGCTTTTATAAAAAACCGTATAATAACCGCGATCCGCATACATTGTTAACCCAAAATCATCTTGCACGTCATCTAAGGAATTGTTATATACCCGCAGCACAGTCAAACAACTTTCAGACCCATTTTGAAAATAAAAGGCTGTTTGATTTAACATACGCAAAATAGATGGAGCCTTACACGCAGTCACCAAATCATTATATAAATTGGATCTAAGTTTTAAAGTGTCCCAAGAAACCACCACCTCCTTTAAATCACCCAAATAATCATCTAAAGTCCCCTTTTGCAAATTTTCAATGCGGGTAATTAAATCTGCCATTTGCCCACGTTTAAAATTATGATGAAAATACTCAGTATCAACAGGAATTAAATTGCTTGCAGCTGCCTCCATCACAAGACCCTTATACCATTTTTCAGTTTCCTGATACTCCAGATCAAAATTACGCATAGCCATCTTTAAAGCCTCCACCACAGTGACTTGTTGATTTGGTTTAAACAAATTACCTGCAAAACCTCCCACCAAACCTTCACTTTTGGCATAACACACGTACTGACTAAACCAATCTGCAGATTGCACATCGTTAAAACAAGCTTGTTTAAAATTCTCTAAATCCGGCGTAAAACTATCATCTAGTTTTCGCTTAGACTCAATTAAAATTTTTAAAATTTCTGCCCGGGAAATATCTCTATCAAAACCAAAAGTCCCATCCTGGTAACCACTAACTATTTGCTTTGCCTGCAAATTGTTAATTGCATCCTTATAAATATTTTCCCAGGTCACATCCTTAAAATCAGCCAAAGCTGTGCTAGACATCAGCAAAGTCAAAACTACAATTATCAATTTTCTCATAAAATAAATTTAATTTTATAAATTCATTTTAACAAAATTCTATCAAAAGCTTAAATTAAAAATCACTATGCAAAAGAATTGCATCCAAAAATCTACGATCCTGATAATTCATATTCATCAAAGGACCATTTCCTAAACTGTATTGTCCATCAATTAGCTGGAAATTAATCGCTGTTTCCCTATCAGAATTAATGATTTGAAATTCCAAATTAAATACTAATGGATCTTCACTAAGCTCAAAATCCTCAAATTCAAATAGCACTTGGTTTTCAAACACAGTTCCAAAAACTTCACCTCCTTCCAGACTAACTACACTTAAAGAATCAATAGTTATATTAGAAGTATCAAACTCAAAAACCAAATTGTGCAAACTAATTTCACTCGGTTCACCCGCTAAATGATCCCGCAATTCAGGAACCAAATGTAAAGCAAAATCCGCATTATTGCCTAAGCTCAAAACCTCTGCTTCAGGAAAAAAAGTAGTTAAAACAAAGGGCACATCTATGAATCGATTAGATTGAGTTTCATTAACGTGCGGTATAGAACCTCCAGTCACAATATTCTCAATATCTGAATCAGCAAGAACCAATTCCAATTCTCCAAAAGACATTTGCCCTTGCTCATTTACAAAATACCTAAAATCTTGCACAGACTGGGGCATCGGGGCTCCAATAATACTAAAACTATGTATTTGATCTGATCCATATAACAATAAAGGTAAATCAATTTGATTCTCCGGAGCATAATAACTAAAGCTTTCCTGCAGCAAAACACTATCAAAATTATAAGTATACACAATTTCAATATAGCCAAAGACCTCATTTAATTGCAAATCACCACCCAATATATTTAATTCCAAGCCATGTAAACCAAAACTACAATTGGATTCCAAATCAAACTCCATCAACAATATATCGGATCTCATCAGCAATTCATATTCAAACCTAAATGGAGAACTTGCCAATAACTGACATTCCCCTTCCAGATCCTCTGGAGGCACGGCTATATCATTCAACTCTTGGCTATCAGGATCGGCAAACACACCGAAATCCAATTCCCGGCTATCAGGATCTGTAAACACACCGAAATCCAATTCCCGACTATCAGCACCGGTAAACACACCGGCATCCAACACTTGGCTATCAGCATCGGCCAAGGCTTCAGCATCCAAAATATTGGGAGCCAAATCTGCTTCTGACATATCCAATATATTGCCTATAGATTGATCTACCAAAGTACTAATAGTCTCCGGCGGATCAAGCTCAGGCATCTTATTTTCTATACAGGCAGCATTCAAAGACAAAGAAAGGCCAAACAAAAAATTTCGCAGTGTACTCATATATTATCTATTAAATCTTACTATTAAATCTGCTCGCTTAAAATAATATCCTTCAGGTAATTTTGTATACAAATAAGCCGCCTTAAATCCAGACATAGTTTCAGGCAAGCTATAAACACACAAATCGTCCTTTTCACTATATTGCGCCTGATACTCCTCGGGCACTATTAGTTCATACATATCAATACCATTCGACATATACCAAGTTGCAACTTGGGCAGCGTAAAGATTACTAAAACCAAAATTACTGCAATAGCTATGATTTAATCGGACAAATTGCAACTCCAACAATCTCTGCAGAACCTTCTTATCAGATTGCACATTGTATTTCTCTAGGATTTGCTCAACTTCCTTCTTATGGATAGCCGCAATCTCATCAGGAACCTGAGCAAGCAACATTCTCTTTGCAGCTTTTTCCAAAGCATTATCTGTTAGCGCATTTAAAAAATCAATTTGCAAATCCCAGGCATAAAGTTCAGTTCGTATCTCAACAGCATTACCTGGAGCAGCATAATATTTTTCCCAATCATCCTCAGATAACATAGTGTGATCTCGCAACAATTTTACAATATAGGACAACTCATGAACCAATATGCTCACATCGAGCACATCCTTTGAATTAAACTTTTTGTTCAAAAACAATTTAAATGAAGGCGCACTATAATTAGGCTGCATGCTGACATAGGCACCATAATTCTTTGGTAAGTCATCTTGGGCTAAATCAATTGCATCCAAGTTTGTACTAATAAAATTCACAATTTCATATATGACATCTTGTTGATTCTGTTTTAAATGTGGCAAAGCAGATTCAATAAGCGGCAAAGTTGCTTGAATTTTAAGCTTCAATTCATTAAAAAGTGCAAGCTTTTCGGCCTTCTGAACTACAGGCTGTGTAGGCGCCTGAGGATAGGCTTCTACTACATTTAGTAACATAGAGCCTATCAAAGCCGTTTGAATTAATGCACGACCAACAAGGCCCTTACTTCCAAGATTTAATTTTTCAATCATTATTAATATTTATTTCAACCATACTATACAGACCTAATAAAAATTGTCAAGGTTCTCCCGAAATCCATCCACCAGCCACTTTAACTAAATTATCGTGAACGAAAACACATTATCAAATTTCCTAACAACAAAACTAATAAATCTCATTCTTGACACTATTTCCTTGAATTCAAACAACAAACTGATTACTTTTTCTGATTTATTCTTGCATTTCAATACCCCTTTCTTGATAAATTTGCTTAATTTCTGGATCGACATGATTAATTTGAACTACAACCCTTCTACCTAGATTTACGAATTCAGCTAATTTTTCTATCATGAATGGCCCAGCTAAAAAGCTCTTTCCCATAACACTCTTATCTTTAATAATCAAAGTATTAAATTTAAAGAACTCTAAAGTTTTCCTTTGATTCTTCAACCGTCTAAGGAGAGCAAAAAGAACCATAGGAGAATTAAAAAGTATAGTATCCACATCTATATTAAGCACACCTCAGCTGTTTTTATTTAAACAAATGCACCTTACCCTGCTTATTTA
>CAZFPD010000049.1:2365-6870 GCA_964521035.1 uncultured Candidatus Peribacteria bacterium | reverse complement strand
GGTATAATTGAAAATTTAGAAAATGAAAAAAAACGTATTAGGCTAAATAAAGCAACCCTCAAAGAGATGTCACGACAAAAAACACAGGTTAGAGAGTATTCCACCTTAAGTCAGGGGGATGATGTGGTAGATGGACTCAATAAGTTAATTTCAACCCTAGAAAACGAATCTAGATCTAATCTAGACCATGCAATAGAGTTACTAAATAAGATACAAGTTGAAGGCGAAAGCTTAGCAGAAGTATCGGGTATAATTGAAAATTTAGAAAATGAAAAAAAACGTATTAGGCTAAATAAAGCAATCCTCAAAGATATATCACGACTCAAAACACAGGTTACAGAGTATTCTACCTTAAGTCAGGGGGATGATGTGGTAGATGGACTCAATGAGTTAACTTCAATTCTAGAAAACGAATCTAGATCTAAATTTTCGACATTCTAGTCAAAAGCTCAAATTATAGAAACTTGGCAGGGCTAAGAGGATTTGAACCCCTACTAACGGTTTTGGAGACCGCTGTGCTACCATTGACACCATAGCCCTATAAGCAGGTTTATTTTACTAAAAGCCGCATTTATAAGCAAGCTAATTCAAAGAAAAAAAGAACCATAGGTTCTTTTTTTGGAGGCGGCGGTGAGAATCGAACCCACGATAAAGGTTTTGCAAACCTCTGCCTTAACCACTTGGCCACGCCGCCACATCAAGTAATGGTACCTGGACCGGGAATCGAACCCGGACTCCCGAAGGAACAAGATTTTAAGTCTTGCGCGTCTACCAGTTCCGCCATCCAGGCAAGCAAAAGTATTCTAGATTAAAAACTATACAACAGCAAGACTATTTTAGAAAAAAACTCTTTACGGATTGCAAAAGCTGAGCCGAGACATTCAAATTATCATTAAAGTTATAACTGGCCGTGATCACAAATAAGTTTTTATCCGAAACCGTGACAGCCTGTACAAATTCTATCAATTCTCCCTCTACTGATTCTCTGGCCTTAAACAAGCTAAGCTTCATGAGGCTGCTACCAAAACCCGAGGCTAGCTGCAGTTTTGAGCTATCTAACAAGTCAAAATCCAAGAGCCGCTCTGCACATTTGTTCAAAATTCCCTGACTTAATTGATCCAGATCTACAGCCGCATTTAAAGGCAGGGTCTGCACGCTCAGATTAGGAGTAAAAACTATATCTCGCACTTCTGATTCAAAAATAGTTAAGTTACCACTCTTTTTAGCTTTAAAGGATTTAGGATGCTGAATCTCAAAGTGCTTGGTCTTGAAGACATCGAAACGAGCTTCGTCCAAGGCCTGGCGCGTTGGGAGTTCTGGGTCTGAACCAAAGCAACCTACTAACAGGAGGGTACAAGCAAGCAAAAATAATTTTTTCATACAGCAAGCAACTTAAATCTACCTCAGTATAGCAAATTATTTACTTAGATAAAATCTGAAAAGTTTTATTTTTCAAAAGCTTGACTCTAAGTGACTTTGTCGCTGGGTTCTCCAACAAGACCGTAGCAATCTTCGATTCTAACTCCCGCTTAATTGTGCGTTTTAAGGGTCGGGCTCCAAATTTAGGATCAAAACCCAGCTTCGCCAAATGCTTGCGTGCCGCATCTGAGATCTGGAAGCTAATCTGCTTTTGCTGCAGCTTTTGCTCCAACTTTTGCAGCTCTAGCTTGGTGATCTGCTGCACCTGAGGCAGAGTTAATTTCTCAAAGAAAATAACTTCGTCAAAGCGATTAATCAGCTCCGGAGAAAAACTTTGCAACAATTGATTTTCAACCGTGACCTGGACTTCCTGCATATTGTCTGGGCTGGCCTCCAAAATAGCCTGAGCGCCTATATTGGAACTCGCAATAATAATACAGTTTTTAAAAGAAACAGTTTTACCATGACTATCGGTCAGTCGACCATCATCCATAACTTGCAATAAGATATTTAAGACTTGCGGATGAGCCTTTTCAATTTCATCCAACAAAACAATACTATAAGGTGAGGCTGCCACTCTTTCGGTCAAATTACCGCCGTCTTCAAAGCCCACGTATCCAGGAGGAGAGCCAATCAGCTTGGCCACACTATGTGACTCCATATACTCGCTCATATCCAAACGGATTAGCTGTGAGCTACTATCAAACATGGTCTCAGCCAAAGCCTTACAAAGCTCAGTTTTACCTACACCAGTCGGACCCAAAAACAAGAAGTTGCCTATAGGCGCCTCGGGATCATTTAGCCCAGCCTTGGACCTACGAATGCAATCTGCAATTAAATTAACTGCCTGCTGCTGTCCTATCAAGCGCTTGGATAAAGTCTCTTCCAAGTTCACCAATTTAGCACTGTCATCCTGGCTCAGCTTGGCTAGTGGCACCTGCGACATTTCCGAAACCACCATGCGGATGTCTTCCATATCAACCAGAGCCCCCTGGCTAGCTTCTTCCGCCTTGGCTAGACTCTGCTTAATTTTCGCTGCCTGCTTGTAATCTTCCTTAGCCACAGCCTTTTCTAGCTGGGATTCTAAATCTGCAGTGTCCACTTTCTTCTGTACGGAGAGAGATTTACGGGCACAGGCCTCGTCCAAAACATCTAGGGCCTTATCTGGCATAAATCTATCCTGAATATATCTATCTGAAAGTTGCACGGCCTCCTTCAAGGCCTCCTCTGTAATTTGCACCTTATGAAAGTCTTCGTAGGACGACTTTAAGCCCTGGCAGATCAACACCGTCTCAGCCTGACTAGGCTCTAGAACTGCCACAGTTTGAAAGCGTCGCTGCAGGGCGGCGTCCTTGGCTATATATTTTTTATATTCCTTTAGAGTTGTAGCTCCAATGACTGCAAAATCACCTCTGGCCAAGGCAGGTTTTAATAAGTTTGCCACATCCATCTGACCTTCAGTGGCTCCAGCCCCAACTATAGTATGTATCTCATCGATAAAGACAATAATCTCACCCTTGGCGGCTTTTAAGGCCTGCAGAAGTTTCTTAATCCTTTCTTCAAAGGCTCCTCTAAACTTGGTTCCAGCCACTAAGCTAGACAAATCTAAGGCAAACACCTTTTTGTCCTTAATGTTGGCTGGCGCCTTGCCTTCGTGAATCAAGAGGGCCAAACCCTCCGCAATTGCCGTTTTCCCCACTCCCGGCTCTCCCAACAAAAGGGGATTGTTCTTAGTTTTACGAGACAGAATAGAGGCAACTCGCTTAATTTCATCTGCGCGCCCAATAATTGGATCAATTTTACCTTCCTGCGCCTTTAAACTCAAATCCACACCAAACTCACTCAGTTCCGATCCTGGAGCAGCACCAGGATCTTGGGCTTTATTAAATTTTTTTAACACATCCTGAATAATAGGATGCTCCAAATGACAGAGATGCATAAACAGTTCAGCCGCCACCACACGATTGGATTGCCCTAAGCACAAAGAAAACAATTGGCTCAAATCCGCACTAAGCTGTATCGTAGCGGAGTCTGCTGCCTGAGATAAGTTTGGCAAATTAGCTTGCACATATTCAAAAATCTCAGTCGAACGGATCTCTAAGGAATCTAAAATAGCCTTAATTTGAGCATTGGGATTTTCTAGCATGGCCGCAAACATATGCTCTGCCGAGGTAGTTTTAGATTGCTGCTCAACAGAAATTTGCTTGGCCCTATTCAAATAGGCCCTGCTGTCACTATCTAGACGCGCAAGCAATCTGGCTCCCGGATTAGCAGCTAGATTTTGTCGGGCATTTGGTCTTTGGAATGACCTAAACATTCCCAAGGAATCCGGATGGAAAAAATCATCGTAAAACATAAAAAACATAAATTAATTAGCACTCCTTATTATAGAGTGCCAAAAAATTCCTGTCAAGTCTCAACATGATTAGCGCTTCTTAATAACCGCATCTACTAGGCCATAAGTCACTGCGTCCTTGGCGGAAAAAAAGTTATCTCTATCGGTGTCCTTTTCCACAATTTTCATGGACTGACCGGTGTGCTTGGCAATAATCTCATTTAAGACCCTCTTAGTTTTCATAATATGCTCGGCATGAATCTGGATGTCAGAAGCCTGTCCTTCTGTGCCACCCAAGGGTTGATGTATCATAACCTCGGCGTTTGGCAAGGCAAAACGCTTCCCCTTCGCGCCACCACAGAGCAAAACAGCGCCCATAGAGGCCGCCAGGCCATAGCAAACTGTCACCACGTCTGGCTTAATTAGCTGCATAGTGTCATATATCGCCAATCCTGCAGTCACATGACCACCAGGAGACTGTATATATAAGGTAATGTCTTTTTTCGGATCCTCCTTTTCCAAAAACAAAAGCTGCGCAACGATAGAGTTGGCCACCCTATCATCAACAGCGCTACCTAGCATAATGACCCTGTCCTTTAATAAGCGGGAATAAATGTCGTAAGCGCGCTCACCATCGTGCACCTTTTCTATCACAGTCGGCGTTAAAATGGTGTTCGATATATGCTGCCGCTGCCCACCAACTGGCGTAGCGCCAGCCGCAGAAGAGACTATTGGCTGTATCATATTATAC
>CAZFPD010000049.1:0-2265 GCA_964521035.1 uncultured Candidatus Peribacteria bacterium | reverse complement strand
ACCAACTGGCGTAGCGCCAGCCGCAGAAGAGACTATTGGCTGTATCATATTATACAAAGTTAAAAACAAATTCAGTATAACAAAATTCAAGATCCAGGTATATAGATTTTATTTACTCGAGCGGGGTGTCGTCTTTGCCGCCGCTGGCTTTGCCGCCGCCGGCTTTGCCGGTACCGGCTTTACCGGCACCGCCTTTGGTGTCGTAGGCTTTGCCGCTGGCTTCTGGTCCGCCTCCTTTTGGGGCGCCACTGTTCTCTTCGTGCCTGCAAAAAATTTTTTAAAAACATCATAGCTAATATCCTTCAAGGGCACCTCCTTCAATTTTAATTTGTGACGCCTGCAATATTTTTGAAAATCTTCAAAACTAGCAGGCTGTTGCTTGTCTTTATGAAATCTCTGGCTAAGCAAGCCCCGCAAAATAATGGCTTCGGGAGCGCTTTTGCCCGCAACATCCGGCTTAAGCATATATAGCTTCACATCCTTCTTAGCAATAGGAGTATATCGCTTACTAATTTCTTTAAATTGCCTAACCCGAGTTTTGGCATTTAACAAATTAAAAGGCAAAACCCTTTCCTGATTTTCTGCCTCTATAGGAGGATCTGGACTAAGCTTCGGAAATTTAACTAGATAGGCCTTCTTATTTTTGCTTAAGGCATCTTTAGCCTGGTCAGGTGAGACGTCCGGAGCCACCAGGTTGTGGTGCCCGTCTAGCTTTTTTTGCTCTTTTTGCTCAGGCGAAAGTGGTTTTGGAGTGCCCTCAAAAAGCTGGAAGCCAAAGAAAGAATTGAAAAAATCTCCCAAGAAAGGAAACATTTTAAATATTTGCTGCAACTCAGGACTCATGGTGGCCTTAAGGTTTCTCAAAAGTTTTTCTCTGCCTTTCTTGGATTCAAATATAGTCGTTAAAATTTGGGCCTCCTTGTCCTGCTCTGAAATCTTAGCGCTCTCATCTACCTCCTTTACTCCAGTCAACTTAGTGGTAGTTTGGCTAATACCACTGATGTGTTGATTTAACTTAGTCTGTCCCTCAGTTAGTTTGGCTAAAAGTGCAGGTAGAGTCCGGTCGTCTTCTTTAGCCTTCAAGACCAAGGAATTAAATTCCTTTTGGGCACCCCTAAGCTTTTTTAATCTTTCCGCTGGCTTAAGCTTAGTGGTGGTATCCGCTAGCCCTGCAAATTTAACCCTTATTGCCGCAACCATATTCTGGTATTTAGCAACAACGAGGGCGGCCAAAGGCTCAGCATCAATCACCTTCTTCAGCTCTAGCTGCACCTCCTTAGCCAATGCGGTGGTATGTGCGGCTAAGGCCGTGTAACTTTCATTCAGCTTCCTCGTCTCGGCCGCTTGTTGATTTGGCGTTAGTTCCTTGGTAGCCGGAGTCTTAACTACAGAGTTATTTGGGGTAGCCGGAGTTTTAGGCTTAGCCGCAGCAGCTCCAGTAGACATAAGAGCTGACTGGGGTGAATTCGAAGGTGTGCTTGGTTTAGTCATCGGATTGGGCTTAGGGCTTTAATGTGCATTATGAGTTCACGGGCCTGGGTGTCAGAAAGGCGGTCCATTTCTGCTCGGAGACCAGCATGCTTGTCTAGCAATTTGGCTGGATCTAAGATGGCGCTAGTCACAAAAACAGAACGCTGCAAAGACCCCAAACTGTCAAGGGAAGACTCCCTTAAGATCTGCATGAATCGCTCTAGCTCTGAAAAACTCAAAGCCTCCAGTTTGCCAGAGTCGAGCTTGGCGGTTAAATCCGCGTGCCCAAGCTCTGTAAAGATATATTTTACCAGGCTCTTTTTACTAAACATCAATAGTATTACATCTAATAATTTTAACACAAATTGAGCAGATTTTCAAGCTACTTGCGATCATCTAGAGAAATTTGGCGAAAAAAGAGTTGACTTTAAAAAAATGCTTGATAAAATGAATAAGCTTTTGTAACGAACAGACCTTTAACAGATAGTTTTCAGCAGAGAATCTTGCGAGAATCAAATTAAAAAATATTTATATTTTTAACGAAGAGTTTGATCCTGGCTCAGGATTAACGCTGGCGGTATGTCTAATACATGCAAGTCGAACGAGGCTTCGAGCCGAGTGGCGGACGAGCGAGTAACACGTTGGAACCTGCCCCGAACTCAGGGATAAGCACTAGAAATGGTGTCTAATACCGGATAGTCCCGCAAGGGTAAAGATTTTTCGGTTCGGGAGGGGCCTGCGTCCTATCAGCTAGTTGGTGAGGTAACGGCTCACCAAGGCGATGACGGGTAGCTG
>CAZFPD010000048.1:0-6977 GCA_964521035.1 uncultured Candidatus Peribacteria bacterium | reverse complement strand
TTTAAATAGGCTTGCCAAATATAAAGTAGCTAATTATAATACATAGGCTTTATGTGCGATTAGCTCAGTTGGTAGAGCGCATCGTTGACTCCGATGAGGTCACAGGTTCGACTCCTGTATCGCACACCATTTGAAAGCCGTGTTGTCTGAGTAAGCTAGACATGTTAAACAGGCTGTTTTTGTCTTGTAGACTAGTTTGTGTTTTGGCTGGAATAGTTTTTAATTTGTTGTTGCTAAGGTTTGTATGTTATAATGGGCTTGTTTTTAATTTGTAAATTATGAAGAAAGTATTAAGTGGATTGGCACTAGTTGCTTTAGTTGGTTGTCAAACTCCAGCCGAAGTAATAGAGAGTGCGGATATTCCTGTAAAAGTTGGAGTTGTTACGCCTTTATCTGGTGGTTTAGCTGGTTATGGAGTTGAAACTCAAAATATTTTAGCAGAAACTATCCAAAGAAATTTTGGTGAAAATAGTGGGATAGAAGTGGTTTATGAAGATAGTAAGTGTACTGGCCAAGATGCAGTGACAGCTTATCAAAAGCTTGTGAATGTGGATCAGGTAGACGTGATTTTAGGTGGTTTGTGTTCTTCAGAAAGTTTAGCTTTTGCTCCGTTGTTGGAGGCAGATGACATGGTGGCTTTATCGAACGTTAGTACGAACCCCAAATTGGAAGGAATGAGTCCTAACTTCTTCACTTTATCTTTTAACGATAGGGATTTAGCTACTCGGATTGCCAAAGAGGTAGATTTTAGTGAAAAAGTTGCCGTGATTACAGAACAAAACGACTGGAATACTGGGATTTTAGAAGTTTTGGAACAAGAGTTGGGTGATAAAATTATTAGCAGTGAGATTTTTGAAAAAGGTGCTAATGACATGCGCAACTTGATTACAAAAACCTTAAATACTAATCCAGAGGTGATTATTTTAAATCCAAATGCAGGACCAACCAGTACCACTTTGATAACTCAGTTGGCTGAATCTAAGGATCAATTAGAGGGTATTACTTTGGTTTCTCAAATGATGTCTTATTTATCGGATGGGGTAATTGAACAGGCGCCGGGAGTAGCAGATAGGGTACGCGTTGTGGATACTGCGACTGTGCAAACAGCAGCCTTTAAGGATTTTAAATCAAGCTTGGGCGATATAGTATTTTACACGGATTATTTGGTGGCGAGCACTCATGACTCTTTGCTGAATTTAGTAAATGCTTATCGTGAAGCAGTTCAAAATGAAACTTCTATGGCTGAGGAATTGAGAAATGCAAAGTTGCAAGGATATATTGCTGAGGGTCAAACTTTTGGTGATTCGGCCTTTATTCAGGATGTGCAATATAGTACTTTTGTGATTGAAGACGGAGCGTTGAAAGAACTCTAGTTTTTTTTATTGTTATCATAAGAAGTTCTCTTAGCGGAGAGCTTTTTTTGCAAAATTTTATAATTGCTATATACTAGGTGTGTATATAATTTAATTTTACATATATGAAAAAGTTATTTGCAGCTGCTATGCTTTTGATGTTAGTGGGCTGTTCAACCCCAACTGAAGTAGTGGAGAGTGAGGATATTCCTGTAAAGGTTGGCGTGTTAACTCCAATGTCGGGAGGTTTTGCTGCCTGGGGTGAAGAAACTCAAGCTATTTTGAATCAGACTATTCTAAATAATTTTGGAGAGGATTCCAAGATTGAATTAGTTTATGAAGATAGTAAATGTAATGGCCAAGATGCAGTGACAGCTTATCAAAAGCTTGTGAATGTGGATAATGTGGATGTGATTTTGGGAGGATTGTGTTCTACAGAAAGTCTGGCTATTGCACCGTTATTGGAAGCGGATGGAAAACTTGCAATTTCGCATGTAAGTGCAAATGCAAAGTTAGATGGCATGAGTTCAAATTTTATGACTTTGTCTTATAACAGTAGCGATATGGCTTTAAGTATAGTTGAGGAGGTGAAAGCTAGTGATAAAATTGCGATTATTTCGGAAGAAAATGACTGGAATATTGGTATGTTGCAGGTTATGGAAGAAGAATTGGGTGAAAAGATAATAAGCAATCAGATTTTTGAAAAGGGCTCCCAGGATGTTCGCAATACAATTTTGAAAGCTTTAAATAGCAAGCCAGAAGTTTTGATTTTAAATCCTAATGCGGGACCTTCCAGCGGAACTTTATTTAGGCAATTGGCTGAGGTCAAAGACAGTTTGGGAGATATAGAATTGGTATCCCAATTATTGGTTTATTTAAAAGATGATATGCGTGAGATTTCTCCGGAGCTATCAAATAAAATGAAAATTGTTGAGGCGGCATTGTTAGATGATGAGGACTTTCAAAACTTTAAATCCCAGGTTGGAGAGATAGTAAACTACACAGAGTTTTTAACTGCTAACACGCATGATGCCTTGTTGAATTTGGTCTTGGCGCATAGACGCTCAGTCGTAAATGGAACGGATGTTGTGGCTGAAGTGCGTAATAACAAATTGCAGGGTCTAGTCACGGAAGGCAAGAGCTTTGGTAATGATACCTTCTTAGGTGGAGTTGAGTTTAGTACTTTTGTATTAGAAGATGACCAGATCAAAGAACTTTAAAGCAAGTTTGTTGAATAAAGGAAGAGCCTGCGGGCTCTTTTTTTATACAAAATTTAGGGCCACTAGGGTTTCGCTGTCTTTGATTTGATTGTTTTTTAAAAGTGTTTGAATTTCGCTTTTGGATAGCCAAAAGACTTTGGAAACTTCGTCAGTATCAAAGGCTGTTGGTTTAGATTTGTTATCTAATTCGCCGTAAATTAAGAAGCCGGTTTGATTGCTGATTGAGATGTAGGAGTGATACTGATAAAGAATTTTCGTGTTTAGCATTTTAAATCCGGTTTCTTCCATTAGTTCTCTATGTGCAGCCTGTAGTGGTGTTTCGTTTGCGTCGATGCTTCCGGCTGGAATTTCGATTTCTTTGGATTGGGTGGGGTATCTTAAACTTTCGATAAAACAGTATTGGTCTTTAAAATTTTTTAGGAGTATAGTTACGAAATTTGGTCTTTCGATAATGTGATAGCTTTCTAAAATTTTACCTGAATTAAGTTGAACTTGATCGCAATAAAGATTGATCCAAGGACTTTGGTACAGGTTTTTGCGCGCGAGTTGTTTAGGGATTTTAGTCATATTAGCCGAAATAAACTTCTTTGAGGCGGGGGTCGTTTTGGACATCTTTTGGTAGCCCTTCCATGTATTTTTTGCCGTCTACGAATACTATGATTCGGTCAACTAGACCAAAGAGGAATTTGAGGTCGTGTTCAATGATTACGATGGTTTTGCCGTGTTGGGTGGTTAGAGTTTTGATGGCGTTGGAGAGCTCATTTCTTAAAACGGGGGAGACTCCGGCGGTTGGTTCGTCGATTAGGAGGAGGTTGGCGCTGGCGAGTTTGAGCTTGGCCATTTCTAGTAGGCGGAGTTGGCCTCCAGACAGAACCCCAGCTAGGGAGTGTTTGTGAGTTATGAGGGAGAAGTCGTTTAGGGCTTGGCTGATTTTGTGGTCTACGTAACTGCGTTTTTTGGAGGAAAACATCCAGTGCCAGGGGAGTTGTTCAGAGTTTTCGACTGCCATGATGAGGTTTTCTTCTAGAGTCATTTCCTTAAAGACTCCTACGTTTTGAAAGCCACGTGCGAGGCCAATTTTGGCTCTCTGGTGAGGAGTAAGACGGTTGAGTTCGACTCCGTTGAGGCTGATCAGGCCGGTGTCTATAGGAGCAAAGCCAGAAATAGCATTGAAGAAGGTGGTTTTGCCACAGCCGTTTGGTCCGACTATGCCTACAATTTCTCCTTCTTGAATATTTAGGCTAATGTCTTCGTTGATCATACGTTGACCAAGTTGTACATGTAGGTTTTCGATTTGTAAGACGGTTTTTTTCATAATATTGGGGTTAAGCTTCGCGGTTTTCAAGGTTTGATTTACCGGAAATTTTATAAATTAATAAGATAAGTAGGCAGGAATAAAGTAGGACTCGCAGATGTCCCAGCAGGGCACTTGGGAAGTTTAGAAAGCTGATGAGTTCGGGTAGAAAGATAACAAAAGCCGTGGCTAACACTAGGTATTTGACTTGGGGTTTGATTGCTAGAATAGAAACAGAGGCTAGGACTATAAGATTTGCTATGCCACCGAAGCTGGGGTCTAGAAATTGAATGCGGAGAATTTCGAGTAAGCCGGACAGGCCGCTTAGAAAGGATCCACCAATAATAATGAAACTGGCGGTGTGTGTTTTGGAGGCGCCGAGCGCCTCTAAGGCTATTGGGTGTTCTTTGAGAGCGCGGATTTTGCGTCCCATAGGACTTTTAAATATCACATACTGGCAGATTAGAACTAAAAGCATGACCAGGGCGCTGAGGATGAGGAGTTTGGGAAGGGTTTTAATGATTTGCGGTCTCAGTATCCCTGAGATTCCAAGTACGCCGCCGGTGAGAGAGTCAAAGGAGCGAACAAAGGCTTCAAAGGCAAGGATGCTACCAAGGCTGAGAACCGTAAAACTGTCCTTGGAAACTTTAGTATAAAGGAAGCTAAAAACAGCTCCTAAAAGTGCTGTTAAGAGCATGGCGAGCAGGATGGAAATCCCAATTGTAAGTCCAGCTTTTTTGTTGAGTATGGCCATGCTATAAGCTGAAAAGCTGTAGCAGACAGGCAGGCTCAAAAGGAAAATTCCAGCCATAGATAGGTTGAGTTGGCCGGCGGCTCCCTGACCAAGAGTCGCTAGAAAGCGGGCGAGAATGGTGTATATGTATCCCATAGTTTAAATTTGGATTAGCTTTGACGTATGTTTTTAGAAAAGAGTCCTTGGGGTTTAAAACTTAATAAGATTAGTGCGATTACAAAGATAAAGAACATCCGATAGGAGCTGGTAAATTGCAGGGCGTTTGGAGAATAGTTGATTAGGAACTCTGGTATGAGTATTAGTATATAGCTGGCTAAAATGGTGCCTTTGATATCTTTAGATCCTCCCACAAACAGGGCGATGAAGGCTATCATAATATAATTGAAGCCTAGGGTTGGGGTGAGTGAAGAGTTCATGGCTAAAAGTATGCCTACGCAGCCTGCGATGAGGGAGGCTCCTATATAAACCATCTTGCGGATGCGGATTTGGTTAACTCCTAGACTCGAAACTAAGGATTGGTTTTCTGAGATGCTGCGTAAAACGCGACCCAGGGGAGTTTTGCTTAGGATTAAAAAGGTGATTAGGCTTAGGCCGGCCCCAATTAATAGGGTGTATACACCGGGAAGGGTAAATTTGATATTGCCTAGGGAGACTATAGGTAAGACTCCGGGGATGATGTTTTGGCTTTGGCTAGAAAAAATAATTGCCAGCAGGCTTTCTAGTCCTATGCCAAAGGAAAGGCTGACCAATAGGGCGAGTAGAGTTTCTTTGTTTTTGTAGAATTTTTCTAGTAAATAATAGGAACAAAGGCCAAGGAATATAGCTGTAAGAATACTGATTAGGGCGGGGATGATGAAGTTGGAGCTGATGGTGCTCCCATAATAAAATCCATAAGCTACAGCTGTGCCTATGGCCCCAAGAGCTACATGTTCTATTTTAGATACAGCCTTGATTAGATAAAGAGAAATGGCTAGGAACAAGATTTGTGTTCCTAGCACTAGACTATTGGCTAAAATTTGGAGGAAAAAATCCATGGGTGTTGATAATTATTTTTGATAAATGGCTTTGCCATCTATTACGCGGAATGTTCCAGCTTCAATACCTTGTAGGAAGTTATGTCCCTTAAAGGATTTTCCTTCGGCAACTAAGCCGTTGAGTGGGTTTTGAGTTAGTTCTACCAAAGCAGAGGTTTGTTTGCTGATGGCATCTTGTTGAGCTCGGACTAGATTGATAAGGGCGTCGTGGATGGTGGCAGTGAAGAAGTCTCCTAGGTTAGGGGTGGCCTGAGGTAAGGCGGCTTTAAATTCTAGCATGGCAGGAGAGGTGATGCTAGGAGCATCCATTATGAGCATGCCTTCGCTAATTTCTGTTGCTGCAGCGCGGGATTCATCACCCATATAGGCAATCTGGCTTACCAGTTGTACATTTGTGAGTTGGTCTGCGGATTCGGCGAGTTGTTTTAGTAGAGCGTTGGCGGTTGCTCCTACATTTGGATTTAAAATGATGGCGTCTGGTTCAGCTAGTAGGATTTTTTCGATGGCATTTCGCATATCGCTTGCACCTTTTTCAAAAACTTCATTAGCTACGATTTTCTCGGCGAGTAGAGTTTCGAGGACTTTTTGAATGCCGATATTGTAATCGTTTTGTTCGGTAATGATGGCGACTTTTTTTGAGTCGACTAAGGCATCGCTCATGCCTTGGGCTGTCACATTGTCATTATATGAAAGAGTGTAGAAATATGGGCTGGCCCCTTCTACATCTGGATTGGAGCTGCCTCCTGATAAGGCTAGCATTTGGTCAGCTTCAAGTAATGGAGCAAAGGCTAGGCTTTCTGAGGAACAAACTCCTCCCAAGATGAGGTCAACTTGGTCTACGCTAACAAGTTTTTGGTAGGCGGTTACTGCGTCTTGGCCAGTACATTTGCCGTCTTCGTAAACTAGCTCGACTTGATTTTTTTCCATATTTAACTGGGAAGCAGTGTAGTCTAATACGATTTGAGCTTCTTCGCCAAAGGCGGCGGCATCTCCTGAAAAGGGTGCCAAGACTCCAATTTTGATTGGGCCTTCGGGCTGAGTTTGGGTGTTGCCAAGATTGCAACCTGCAAGCAGGGCCACGAGGCTAGATATGGCAATGGTTTTTTTTAAAATAGACATATGAATAAATTAGGATATGTCTATTATACCGTGGATAAATTTTCTTGCAAGTTAGTTTGGCTGTAATCAAAAAAGGTACGAGCTGTTTTAGTTCTTGTTCTCATGCCTTTGACTACATCACCAGGTCTTTCTATGTCTCTCGAAAATATGGCGGCCAGTTCCGGTACAGAGGCTCCTGCTGCAGCGGCATGTTTTAATTTTCTT